>JAHZJL010000045.1 GCA_022600935.1 Gammaproteobacteria bacterium | reverse complement strand
GGGGTGATCCATACCGATTTCGAGAAAGGATTTATCCGTGCCGAAATTGTCGCTTATGATGATTTTATCCAGTTTAACGGTGAGCAAGGTGCCAAAGATGCTGGTAAGTGGCGTTTGGAAGGTAAGGAGTATTGCGTCCAGGATGGTGATGTGATTCACTTTAGATTCAACGTCTAAAGCCTATTGTTGTCATAACAGACAATGAATCACTATGATCATGTGTTGTTATTATCACTAATTTTGGAAGGTTAATCATCATGAATCGAATTATTGCTTTACTACATATTTCCATCCTTTTGGTTGTTTTATTGCTGGTGCAGGCATGTGCTACCTCACCGATGGGGCGCAATCAATTAAAATTATTGCCAGAAGATCAAATGCAGCAAATGGGCTTACAAGCCTTTGACAGTTTAAAAAAAGAAACTCCGTTAAGCAGGGACCGGACTAAAAACCAGTTTGTTGAATGTGTTGCTAATGCGGTGACTGCCATTGTTGGTGGTCAATGGGAGGTCGTGGTATTTGAAGATAACACACCCAATGCATTTGCCTTGCCTGGAGGTAAGATTGGTGTTCACACAGGTATACTTCCAGTCACTCGTAATCAAAGTCAACTGGCTTCGGTCATCGGTCACGAGATTGGTCATGTCATCGCGCATCATGGAAATGAGCGTGCTTCTCAAAATTTAGCGATGCAAACTGGAATGCAAGTTGCCTCAGTGGCAGTGCCAGGTTCTCAATTAGGACAAGTTGCTGTTGCCGCGCTCGGTATAGGGGCTAAATTTGGTGTGTTATTGCCATTTAGTCGCACTCATGAAAGTGAAGCCGATTTGATTGGCCTTGAATATATGTCAGCAGCAGGTTTTGATCCACGTGAAGCTCCAAAACTGTGGCAGAATATGGCAGCTGCCAGCAAAGGTGCAGAGTCGCCTGAATTTATGTCAACACATCCTTCGCATGCAACTCGTATTCAGGATTTAACAGCGTATCTTGATGAAGTAATGCCAAAATACCAGCAGGCACTCAGCCAAGGCAAGCGTCCAGACTGTGATCGGTTTCGTCAATAGGTTCAGCTGCTTAATTAAAAAAACAGTCTTCAAGAAAAATGATTGCTAATGAATAGTCGATTAGAGCATTTGCATAGCTATCCATTCGAGAAACTCAGGGATTTGCTTGATGGTCTTGAATCTGAAGCTGAGCAACCGGCGCTGTCACTTGGTATTGGCGAGCCTAAATTTCCACCGCCAACGTTTATTGCAGATGCGCTTGCCACAAATTTGAGTGGTTTATGCAAGTACCCAGTGACGAAAGGTTTGTTAATGTTAAGACAGGCCATAGCAGACTGGGTGATTCGGCGATATCAGTTGCCAGCTCTGAGTGTCAATCCTGAAAAACATATCCTGCCGGTTAATGGGACACGAGAAGCTTTGTTTGCGATTGCCCAGGCAATTGTTGATTCTGGCAAATCACCATTGGTCTTAATGACCAATCCGTTTTATCAGATTTATGAAGGGGCAGCGATACTGAGTGGGGCTGAACCCTATTATCTTAATACCACAGAACAGACCGAGTATTTGCCTGATTTTGACGCGGTGCCAGCAGAAGTCTGGCGGCGTTGCCAGTTAATCTATATCTGTTCGCCCAACAATCCGACTGGTTCAATTTTACAATACTGGCATTTAGCAAAGTTGCTTCAATTGGCTGATCAATATGATTTTGTGATTGCATCAGACGAATGTTACTCGGAGATTTATCAGGATGAAAATAATCCTCCGATGGGATTATTGCAAGTCGCGCATCAAATGGGTAACACAGAATTTAACCATTGTATTGCATTTAACAGTTTGTCTAAACGCTCAAGTGTTCCGGGCCTTAGATCTGGCTTTGTAGCAGGCAATGAAACCATTATTCAACAATTTTATCGTTATCGAACCTATCACGGTTGTGCAATGCCATTGCCAATTCAACATGCCAGTATTGCTGCCTGGCAAGATGAGCAACATGTTATTGACAATCGAGCCAAGTATCGCCAAACGATTTGTGATGTTTACAACATACTAAATCCTGTATTATCAGTAGAGGAACCAGATGGTGGTTTTTTTCTCTGGCCCCAAACGCTGATTGATGATACTGAGTTTGCACAAAAACTGTTTGTTGATCAGAATATAACGGTTCTGCCTGGACAATATTTATCGCGTCCATTTCAAGGAGTCGATCCAGGACTAAACAGGATACGCATAGCACTGGTGCATTCACACATTGAATGTTTGGCTGGAGCACACAGTATTCAGGATTTTATCACTAACTCTTAAAAACCAAGAAACTAAATGAATCAATTAGAAACAATTATTAATCAAGCATTTGAACGTAGCTCAGAAATCAATCCAGGCAACGCTGAAGCGGAATTGCGCGAAGCTGTTGAAACAGTCCTGGAGATGCTCAATAACGGTCAGGCACGGGTTGCTGAAAAGCAAAACGGTGAATGGGTTGTCAATCAATGGTTGAAAAAAGCCGTCTTGCTATCCTTCAGGATTAACAGTAACAGGGTTATGGACGGTGGTGTAACCCGTTACTTCGACAAGGTCGAGCCAAAGTTCGCGTCGTATTCTCCGTCTGAATTTGATTCCGCAGGCGTACGTGTTGTACCGCATGCAATCGCAAGATCAGGTTCTTATATTGCACCTGACTGTGTATTAATGCCTAGTTTTGTCAATATAGGTGCTTATGTTGATAGTGGAACAATGGTTGATACCTGGGCTACGGTTGGTTCGTGTGCCCAGATTGGTAAAAACGTGCATTTGTCGGGTGGCGTTGGTATTGGTGGAGTCCTGGAACCATTACAGGCTGGTCCTACAATTATTGAAGACAACTGTTTTGTTGGTGCGCGTTCCGAAATAGTGGAAGGCGTGATTATGGAGGAAGGATCGGTAGTCTCCATGGGGGTCTATATCGGTAAAAGCACGAAAATTTATAACCGCATGACTGGCGAGCTCAGCTATGGACGCATTCCAGCAGGATCAGTTGTTGTTTCCGGCAATTTGCCTTCCAGTGATGGCAGTCACAGCCTTTATTGTGCGGTCATTATCAAACAGGTTGATGAACGCACACGATCTAAAGTTGGTATAAACGAATTACTGAGAGACACTGATTAATGCGGTGCATTATATTTTTCAATATTCTGATTAGTAATGATTCAGTTGACATGTTGATCCATGTCTGAAAATAATGCAGCGAATGATCCGCAACCGATTCAACTTGCATTCGAGTTAATCCAAAGGCGATCAGTTACTCCTGATGATGCAGGTTGCATGGAGTCAATTGTTCAGCACTTGCAACCTTCAGGTTTTAAACCGACCTGGCTGGATTTTGAAGATACCCGAAACCTTTGGTTAAAGCATGGTAATGCACAGCCAGTGTTTGTGTTTCTCGGCCATACTGATGTCGTACCAACTGGCCCGGTTAGTGATTGGCAATTGCCACCGTTTGAACCGACAATTGTTGATGGATATCTATACGGGCGTGGTGCAGCGGATATGAAAAGCAGTATTGCTGCGTTTCAGTGGGCTGCCCAGAAATTTGTTAAAGAATGCCCTGATCCAAAAGGATCAATCGCCCTGTTGTTGACCAGTGATGAAGAAGGATTGGCAGCGAATGGCATTGTAAAAGCTGTCGAGGCGCTTAACCAACAAGGTGAAGTAATGCAATGGTGCCTGGTCGGTGAGCCGAGCAGTACAGAACGATTAGGTGATGTCATTAAGGTTGGTAGGCGCGGCTCGCTGTGCGCAACGATGACAGTAAACGGGACTCAAGGCCATGTTGCTTACCCGCATCTGGCTGAAAATCCCATCCATACACTGACACCAGCACTGACAGAGCTGGTGTCAGAGCAATGGGATAATGGAAACGAGTATTTTCCACCGACCAGTCTCCAGGTTTCAAATATTAATTCAGGAACAGGCGCTGAAAATGTGATTCCTGGTCAAGTTGAAATCCAGTTCAATTTGCGTTTTTCGACTGAATTGACACCTGAGCTAATCAAACAACGCGTCCATGCGATTTTTGATGCACACAATTTGAGTTATGATCTGCAATGGCGATTGTCTGGTCATCCGTTTTTAACAAACGGAGGAGAGCTGGTAAAAGCGGCGCAGTCAG
>JAHZJL010000044.1 GCA_022600935.1 Gammaproteobacteria bacterium | reverse complement strand
TGTTCATTGCCAATAAAGCTTTGGTTAACAACTTTTACAGTAAACGCTTCATGCATCCCTTTATTGATAAATTCTTTATATGCTTTAATTGACTTAATTCGACTGGATGCAAAATACTTAAGCAATTCATCAACCGCCAGCCATTCAGGTGCTTTTTCCAACCCTGCAGTTGCACTATAACTGCTCCAATGGTATTCGTCCGGAGCATCGACAATTTCTGACCTGACAGGGTTCAGCACAATATGTCTGGCCATCTCTAGCAAATACAGTTCTTTCTGAACGACGACTGACTTGAAGCGCCCTCGAAACACGGCACCACTTTGATGATATTCGCGATTGAAATACTGAGTGTACCGGCCATTCAGACTGCGCATCATTTGTGATAAATTTGCTTCCGAAGTCTCCAGCAGCAAATGATAATGATCATCCATTAAACAATATGCAAAACATCTAATGTCGTATTGTGTCAGCAATTCATCAAGCAAATCGATGAAGGTTTGTCGATTGGACTGTTCTAAAAAAATTCTTGACCCCGGACTGCAAAATGATTTGACATGCATCAATGCACCCGGGTATTCAATTCTAATTGGTCGTGCCATACTATTTTCCAGTTGTTTTTTAAATACTCAAGGAAAATATAGTTAGATTTAAAATGAAATTTTGCGAATGGCACTATTGTTTTCTAGAAATGCAAATCAAGTCACAAACCAGCAACAACTTGAAATTAACCATTAAAGTATTTGAATAAATATATACTTTTTACGATCATCAAACAGAATTAATCTGACAGATCCAAAACTAATACATTAATGTGACATCGTTAACATTAATCACCAGATATAGGTTAATTTTGGTATCAATTAATGTTGTGATTAAGCGATCAACCTGAACCTGTTAACCCTGACAAGGACTGACATACACCATTTCAGGTCAATTGTCAAGGTTAATCGGTTGTCTCTTGAAGGCTTAAGTTTCACACCAGACTTGTCACTCCTCCAATTACTACTTTTCAGACGCATGCAGACCAACCCCGTCGGGACTCTGCAGGTACCGTTTCAGGAAAACAAACCATTTTTTTATAGCCTGTCTGTTTCAAAGCCTGTACGTGATAATCAACGACCCTGAGTGTACAAAACTGACACGTAAGGAACTGATCAACGCATCAAGCAATCTAATTCTCCAGTACTGACTTGAATTCATGCCAGGACATTCAATTTTGTGTCATAATTCAACTATCCGCTATATTCAATTCCAGGTACAAACCCCAGAATCGAATGGTGAATGACTCATTCACTTTTCTTGACATCTGAACCTAACCTGTTAGATCAGTACAGTGCTCACAGCATAGAATTAAAGTCTGTGAGACTTGAATTATAAGGGTGATTACTCATGGTCTGCATCGAAGGAGGTTTCCAATGAGAACCATTAAATTTATTATCCAATTTGCTGTTACGACAGTTCTCCTCGTGATGCTTGTGGCTTTCTTCTCCAACAGCCCGGAGCGAAGCCAAAGAGGAGTAGTCAAGCTCCCGTACTCCGAATTTATACATGAAGTGCGGGCCGGTAATGTTAAATCCGTCAAAATTGAATCAGAGACTGTCAAAGGCCATATGAAGAATGGCGAGATATTTGTCACCTACAATCCCAATGATTCACGCCTTATTGATGATTTATTAAATGCCAACGTTTTAATTAATACCGAACCAGCTAAAACCGGCGGTTTTTTTGATCTCATACTTGGCTGGATGCCAATGTTGTTGTTTCTTGCCGTGTTTATCTATTTTATGCGTCGCGCCCAGTCACAGGCTGGCGGTGGTTCGGGAGGTCTTGGCCAACTCGGAAAAACAAAGGCCAAGGCAATGGAAGAAGATTCCATTTCCGTCACATTCGATGATGTCGCAGGTGTAGAAGAAGCCAAACAAGATGTCGCCGAAGTTGTCGATTTTCTCAAAGCACCTGAGCGCTTCAGCAGAATTGGCGGATTAATACCCCGGGGAATCCTGCTGGAAGGCCCACCCGGAACAGGTAAAACCCTGCTTGCAAGGGCGATTGCCGGCGAAGCGAAAGTCCCATTCTTTTCTATATCCGGCTCTGACTTTGTAGAGATGTATGTTGGTGTCGGTGCTGCACGTGTTCGCGATCTGTTCGAAAAAGCCAAGGCCAAAGCACCATGTATCGTATTTATTGACGAGATTGATGCCGTCGGTAGAAGTCGCGGCCAGGGCGTGGGTGGAGGAAATGACGAAAGAGAACAAACATTGAACCAGTTACTGGTTGAAATGGATGGTTTTGAAGGAAACCAGGGCGTTATTGTCATTGCCGCAACCAATCGCTCGGATATTCTCGATAAAGCGTTACTGAGACCTGGTCGGTTTGACAGAAAAGTGACTGTTCCGCTACCTGATATGGTTGGACGCTACGAGATCCTGAAGGTTCATGCCAAACGCATTCCTTTAACTGAAGGCATTGAGCTTAACGATGTTGCGCGAGGCACACCTGGCTTTTCCGGTGCTGATCTGGCGAATCTGCTCAATGAAGCCGCTTTGTTTGCTGCGCGCCGCAATGGTGAAACAGTGGAAGCCAGCGACATTGAACATGCCAAGGATAAAATTATGATGGGTGCAGAGCGAGGCTCGCACATCATGACTGAAGATGAAAAACGTTTGACCGCATACCATGAAGCCGGACATGCCATTGTCGGTATCCTGATGCCTGAACAAGACCCTGTTTACAAAGTCAGCATCATGCCCAGAGGTCGTGCACTTGGCGTCACGTTGTTCTTGCCAGAACGCGATACCAACAGCGCCAGTCTCGAAAAACTCGAAAGTCAGTTATCAACGCTTTACGGGGGGCGAATTGCCGAAGCGATTATCGTTGGTGACAGACAGATAACGACAGGCGCTTCAAATGATATCGAACGTGCATCCGACCTTGCCAGGAACATGGTCACGCGCTGGGGTTTATCAGAATCATTGGGACCGGCAACGTATGGTGAAGACAATAATGGAATGTACGGATCCGGTGGACCTTCAAAAGTTGTATCTGAAAAAACAGCACAAATAATCGATAGTGAGATCAGAAAGTTTCTGGACAAAAATTACAAACGAGCTGAAGACATTCTGCGTGATAACATGGACAAATTACATGCAATGGCAGAAGCCTTGATTAAATGGGAAACCATTGATAAATTTCAGATTAAAGACATCATGGACGGTAAAGAACCCAGAGAACCAACTCTGAAGCCGATCAAACAAGCGAAACAAACCAAACCCGAAGATGGCGAAAGCAGCGCAGGTGGAGAATCCCATCCAACTGACAGTTCTACACCTCCGGTCGGTGGTACAGGGCATGCGTCTATGTAGCAATGCGTGATACCTTGACTGAATTCAAGGTGATAAACTGAACGTTTTAATCAAACCGGTTTTGAAAGTCCTGAGGACTTCAAACCGGTTTTTTTTATTTGTTCTCCCACAATCAAATCCTGTCACTGAGCAGATTACCATTTGCATCTAAACTGATTTGCTCAAAATACAGCTCACCAGACTGTTGAACCAGAATCGTTGCTGCCCTGCCCCATTCACCTAAAACATATCGATTGACGATACCCTGATGATTGTTTAACTGACTTAATCCTGGTCGATGGGTATGACCATGAATAATGGTCGAGACTTGATACTGATCGGTATATTGCCATACAGTATCGTCATTCACATCCATAATCTCATTGCTTTGCTTTCTTTTGTGCAGGAAGCTACGTAAACGATACCAGCGTGCTACTGCAAGTCTCAGCCATAATGGCTTGCTTAATATGGCTTCCTGCCATTCAACAGTTCTGGAAACAGTACGAAACTGCTGATACTCAGTATCATCCGTACACAACAGGTCACCATGCATAATCAGTATTTTACGTTGCCCGGACTGGATCACATGACAATCAGGAAGTAAGTGACATCCAGTTTTTTCAGCAAAGCGCTCAGCCAACAGAAAATCCCGGTTGCCGTGCATCAAATTGACGGTTACTTTATTGTGGACAATCTGTCTCAGGCTGTTTGCAATAACGCTGACTGGAGGAGTTGGATCATCATCACCAACCCAGCTATCGAATAAATCACCGAGAATATACAACGCACTGGCTTGAGCAGCTCGTTGTTCAAGAAAAGCCAGAAATAATCTGGTGATGTATGGTCGTGATGGACTGAGGTGTAAATCAGAGATAAACAGGACATGATCTGTCTGAAGCATTGAGAATTGTTAATCTCCAGACAGACCGTTTCAATCTATATCGGTTATTTGTCAGTAACAATTGACACTTTATTAATCACAATTTTTTCTTTAGGAACATCCTGATGATGCCCATGTGATCCGGTTGGTTGCGCTGCAATTTTATCGACAATATCCATTCCTTTAACAACCTGGCCAAACACTGCGTAACCCCAGCCTTGAGACGTTTTCGATTTAAAATCGAGAAATGCGTTGTTTTTGAGGTTGATAAAAAACTGAGCAGTTGCTGAATTAGGGTCTGGTGTTCTAGCCATTGCCAGTGTCCCCCGAGTATTTTTCAAACCGTTATCCGCTTCATTCTGGATCGGTGCATTGGTTGATTTTTGATTAAAATCACCATCAAATCCGCCACCTTGTACCATAAAATCGGGTATAACCCGATGAAAAATCGTGCCGTTGTAGAAATCACTGGTCACATAATCAATAAAGTTTTTTGCTGAAATCGGTGCTTTTTCAGCATTGACCTCAACCTCAATATCACCCAATGATGTTTCAATTTTTACAATTTGATTCGGTGTAGTCGCTGACATATCTTTTTTGTCCTCTGCATAAACAACTGATGTGAATGTCAGGAGCGTAAAAACAGAAATTATCAACAAGCGCATACAATTCTCCTGGTTTTCCAATAAATTAAAAGCGGTTATTATAGATGTTTTATGCCCGCGAAGAAAGCGAACTCCTGATATCTTTGCGGTCAATGCCTAATAGAATCCACCCAACCCTGTCCATCACACTGTACAATACTTGATGACCGAATTCTGCCAGAACTTCAGTTGACTGTTCACCACTCTTATTTCGACACCAACGATTCAATGCTGAAAATTTACAATACCCTGAACCGAAGCAAACAAGTCTTTAAACCGATAACACCCGGGCAAGTCGGAATTTATGTTTGCGGCATGACTGTATATGATTTCTGCCATCTGGGCCATGCCCGTGTCATGATCGCATTTGATGTCATTGTTCGTTATTTGCGTTACAAACAATACAATGTTACCTACGTTCGTAATATCACTGACATTGATGACAAAATTATTGAGCGTGCACATCAGAACAATGAATCGATTAACGCCCTGACAAATCGGTTTATCACCGCCATGCACGACGATGAACAAGCGCTCAATGTCCTGCCCCCGGATATAGAACCCAGAGCAACTCAGTCTATGGATCAAATAATCACCATGATCTCACAATTACTGGACAACGATGCTGCTTATGTCGGTAAGAATGGTGATATTTTTTACGCTGTCAATCAATTTAAGGATTATGGCAAACTGTCCGGTAAACGCATAGAAGAATTACGCGCCGGGGAGCGCATAGAAGTAGACAACGCCAAACGGGACCCGATGGATTTTGTGTTATGGAAATCAGCCAAGGACAACGAGCCGTCCTGGCCCTCTCCCTGGGGGAATGGTCGTCCTGGCTGGCATATTGAATGCTCGGCAATGTCGACAAACTGCCTGGGTAATCACTTTGATATTCACGGCGGAGGAATGGATTTGCAATTCCCTCATCATGAAAATGAAATTGCACAATCAGAATCTGCAACCGGGGAATCGTTTGTCAATGTTTGGATGCATAATGGTTTTGTTCGGGTCAATGAAGAAAAGATGTCCAAATCTCTGGGAAATTTTTTTACAGTCAGAGAAGTGATCAAAGCTGTGCGACACCCGGAAGTCATCCGTTTTTTTATTCTGTCCAGCCATTATCGAAGCCCTTTAAATTACTCACTGGACAATTTACACGAAGCAGATACCAGCTTGACACGACTGTATACCGCTTTAAGAGATCTACCTGAACCTGAACATACCGAGCAGGTTCAAAATGATTATTCAGATCAGTTTGATCAGGCGATGGATGACGATTTCAATACAGCTGCCGCTATTGCAGTGTTGTTTGAGTTAGCCAGAGCAATCAATCGACACAAAAACAAACCAGAATTATCCAAACCTCTGGTCAAACAACTGCGGTTTCTCGGTCAAATGCTGGGCATCCTGCGCCTGGATGCGGAGCAATTCCTGAAAATGCCTGTGCCTCAAATATCAAATCTTGCACCAGACAATTCATCATCTGCTTCACAATTGACGGAAGACGAGATCAATCAACGTATCACACAACGCGCTGAGGCGCGAGCCGATAAAAACTGGGAACTTGCAGACCAGATCAGAATCGAATTGACTGAACAAGGCATCATTCTGGAAGATGTGAGTGGTCAAACCACCTGGAGGCGAGCTTGATCATTGTATCTGGCACACGCTTAAAATTCTTGCTGGCATCAACTGATTTTTAAAAAAATCATGGTCTCTTAGATAAACACAAGCCTTTACAACCTCCGATTCGCTAAGCTTTCACTCATACAAGCACAACTCAGTGTACACATTAGTGACATCTGAACTTTTTCAAGTCAAGCCTGACTAACTAGCTCATGTTTAAACCAATTCTGTTGTTCAGTATTGGTTCTTTTTGCGAACCATCGTCGCGTTATCTATAGTGTGGGATAACGCTGCATTGATGGGATTGTCATGCATTAAACTGAATTAATCCTATTGGATTTACTTGATGTAGCAGATACATTGATAATATCAACTTTACTCACAAAATACAGACATTTAATCAAAGCATGAGCTATTTCATCATTATGAAACAGTTTTAATCTAATCTTAAATTTCAAAACGGGGAGTATTGAATAACAAAGAGGACACAATCATGAACGATATTTTTATGTTTTTAAACCTTTTACCGGATGTCGAATGGATTGACAGTTTTAACGACTTGTCTAATTTATCTCTGGAAATCATCTACGCGCTGGTAATCTTTGTATTCTTTGCGTTATTACTGGTGACCGAATCATGCAGACCCTATTACAACTGGCCGCTTAAACAATGGGCTCAATCCTGCAGCACAAATATCAATTTGTTCCTGTTTAACAATGTTGTCATGTTTGTTGTTTGCATTTCATCGATAATGGCATTTGCAAATAACTATGCGGATCAAGGTTTTTTGAGCACACTAGACAATGATGGATGGAAATTTGTTATTGCTTTTCTTTGTCTGGATCTAATTACCTATATCTGGCACCGTTGCTGCCATCATTTTGACTGGTTATGGATGTTTCACAAAATCCATCATAGTGACCCTTTCCTAAATGTTTCGACAGCTTTTCGATTGCATATTGTTGAGTTAATCCTGTTTACAGCTGTCAAAATTGTTTCCCTGGTTTTATTAGGCATTGATAAAACCACAGCGATTATTTGTGAAACACTGATAACCGTGTTTATTATGTTCCACCATACAAACATTGCTTTCAGATTTGAATCAATATTGGAAAAACTGATAATCAGCCCTGCACTACACAGATTGCATCATTCTGTAGAACGCCAGGAACATGATCGCAATTTTGGTGCAGTTCTGTCCTTATGGGACAGAATGTTCGGAACTCTGTTGAATGCAAATCCTGTTGCCATCGGCATCAAGCTGCAGAGTGATAATAATCTTTTGGATCAGCTGAAATTCGGATTCACACGCGGTACGTCTGCAGAATATCCTGCCAACTCATGCAGTAACAGGCAAACCTGGATCGAAACAGCTGCTTATTATAAAGCGCAAGACAGAAATTTTGCTCCAGGCCATGAAATACAGGACTGGTTGGAAGCTGAGGCGGAGATCACAAAGTCACTTTGACGTTGACACCGACTGGCAATTGATTGATATCCGATCGGGTTACAAATCAAGAGTAATGCAGCAAGCTGCAGTTTCAACACAGTCTAGCTGCAATCCAGACCTTCGACTCCGATTAGACGTTCCACGGACAGTTGACCACTGCCAAGATTATTCAGGTCATAGTCAACTGTTCCTTTTGTGCAGGATGTAAACGAGAATGTTAATGTGCCAGCCGGTGTTCTGACGACATCAGCAGGTTTAAATGCATCACCGAAGTTTGCGCCACTGGTGATATCAACAGGAATTGTTACCGTTCTAGACCCAGAAGGTAACGCATTGGCACCGATAAAAAAAATGTTCTGCTTTTGATTATCGTATGTGTAGTAACTGACCACTATCGTGGGACCAGCAGTTGTCTCTGATATTGCCAGACCAAATCCTTCACCATTCCGTGCAGGACCAAACCAAAGGCCATTGAATGTGGCATCAATGACACGCAATCCAGCAGGAGTCTGATTTTCATCACCTGGTGTTTGAGCAGGTGGCTCGGATGGGTTTGCAGGCGGATCTCCCGGACCTGACCAAACCGGAAAACTCAAGACACATGTCAAAAACAGGACTAAGGCGAGCCTGGCAATGCCTGATAGATGCTTAATCTTAAAATTCTTCATAGCTCCCTTTCCCTTTAAAATCCATCTTCGTTACAAGCCAGGCCACTTGATGTGGCAAGCGGTGTGATGTTGATATCACCGGCACCAAATTCAGGTGAAGAATATGAAATTGTACCCGTTTTGCAGGAATTGAACGTGAGCGTTAAAGTACCCCAATCGTTACGATTGATTTCACCAGGATTGAAATTTGAGAACGACGTTCCTGTTGTCACAGTCATCGGTAATGTCACAGTCGACAACCCGGGCGTTATTGCCTGACTGCCTATCAACCACATCTGATTACCCTTGTCATAGGTATAATAAGTCATTGTGACAGTCCTTTGCCCGCCGATATCGGATACGTAGATAAAATAACCTTCTCCATCACGCTTGGAATCAAACCAGACCCCACTGTGCGCCGGCTGTATGCCACCTCCAACTGGTGGAGCTTCAACTGACTGATTTTCATGTGCGCCAATGTCACAAATCGCACTACCGTCTCCATCACCATCAAATGGTCGCTTCAAACCTCGCTGATCCAGATTGGCGACTAACCCACCTTCACAAATAGAACTATCACCGGCATCAATTGCCGCGCTGCCGCCTAATAAAGCATGAGTTGCAAGTGTTGTTTTGCCATTGATTTGCAATGGACCCAACCTGGGATTACCGTTAGCCTGCCCGGAGCATGATTCATCATCGAACACATTGTTACCCATATCAATTGTCCGCCCACCGGCACAATTTTGAGCATTCCTGCCTGAAGCGACAATACAGTTTCGAAACGAAATCTGGCTGTTCTTGTCATCATTGAAAGCACCACTACCCCGATTTGCCGAATTTTCGGCAATTGTTGAATTGGTAACAGCGACCTGGGCACCATACCAGGCAGTCACACCGCCGCCGAGGGTTTGTGCAGTATTGCCGGAAATCGTACTATTTCCGATATTCAGGCTGTTAGTCCAGACCTCAACGCCACCACCACCGCGACTGGCTGAATTTTTTGATATTGTACTGGTTAAAATTGTTCCACTTGATTGTTCATCGAGTTTGACACCTCCACCATCGCGACCGCTAGAGTTATTTGCAACCGTAGTGCCTGAAAGACTCAAATAGCTGTCCCCGACATGTAAACCGCCCCCATCATAACGCTCGGTGAAGTTGTTGCGGATTGTGGAATCACTGATGAGCACCTGGCTATATTGACCGTCAACACCACCGCCATATGAACCGGATTGATTACCGTTGATTGTGCTGTTGTTCATCGTCAGTGTCGTTCGTATCAGATTCAGACCGCCACCGATATTACCTTGATTATAGGAAACTGTACTGTTTTGGATATTGATTTTAGATTTATCCGCATTGACACCACTACCCTGGTTGTTTGAAATAGTGCTGTCAATAATAGTCAAATCGGTGTTATTGATACTGACACCACCTCCTGTCGTGGCTGAATTACCCGTAATCGTTGAAGATTGAATCGTCACCACGGCATCTGTAGCTACGATCCCGCCACCGTAAACACCTGGACCGAACGTTCCATTCCCCGTAAAATCAGCAACCCCGTTTTCTATGGTTAAATCACTGATCGAAAGCGAACCATTATCGACCCGAAATATTCGAAATGTATCAAATCCCTCGTCAGCTTCACGTTTGATGACAGCATTGTTACCCCGAATGGTTATATCGCTTGTAATTGTAGGTAAACCATTATGGCCTTGTAAATCTTCATGAAAATTACGCAACACATATTGACCCCTGCCGACCAGAATTATTGTATCCGCCCCATCTCCAGCAGGACAACTGTCAACAGCTGTATCTGTATTTGCAGCAATGATTGCTTCACGTATCGAGCAGCTGCCGTCAAAAGAAAAAAATACATCATTTCCATCAACTCTAATCACTGCCGAGCTTGCAACCGTTGTCGTCAAAGCCATTGCGACAGCAAGGGCACACGGTTTTGGTCGCATTGCCTTGATTTGCGGCTTGTCTTTAGCCACTGACAAGGAAAAACCTGGTTGGTTATTCATTTTCACTCAACTCAATTTTCAGTCTAATGTTTTAACTAGACCGATTCTCCCGATGTTATTATTAAAATTTCTTTTATTGTTACCATGTTATAGAGCAAATGTAAAGAACATGATTAATAAGATCACTTAAATTAACATTCTTGAATGGCCTGGTTGAATTCTTCACATTTAGATCATGTAATTTAGCAATTGTGCCGTTCTCGATCACACCCGCTCAATATCCGCTCATACTGTATCAAATCGGTATAAACAAACGCTGAATGCTAGTCTTCAGGTCCAGAACAACTGTTGCGAATGTGCAACAACGTATTATTCAAATGATTTCTGGGTTAAGAGTATTATCGGAATGACCCAAAGGACCTGTTCAACATTTTGATCGATAGATGGAGCCCACTGTTAGCGCCGCTATACGTCATTTAGCTAAATCTTGAACAAGGTTCTAAGGGGTTGGCCGAATTATCAATAGAATTCAAGACTAACCATTAAGCGCTTAGCGCAGCAATGTTATTGCACGTTACCAAGCTGAATGCGTACAAACACATAATCAAGCGGTAGGTTCTTTAGAGTGAAACAGCCTGAGATTACGATGGAATACTGTTGGGACATCGTAGCATTACAAATCACTCTCAAGCTGTCTTCATGGCAAGGAATGGTTTATTATTGCTGCTGGCATATTTCATGTATACAGGAGCCATCGAAATGAAAACCAGATCATTGTTAATTCCCTGTTTGTCCGTGGCTGTAATTGCCTTGATGAGTGGATGCGCATCAACTCCGGATGACTATTCCCCATATATCCATCAGCAATCCAGTAAAATTCAGTTATACGATGAAGGACATGCGCCAGTTGGAGACTGGAAAATTATCGGCGATGTTACCTCAAATTCCTGTAACAGCAAAACCAAGGATCATGATGAAGGAGACGAGCAGGAAGCCAGGCAATTGCTCAGCCTGGAAGCGGCAAAAATCAATGCTGAAGCAGTGATTGATGTGAAATGCTGGACCTCAAAAGTGAATTTAAAAAGCAATTGCTGGTCCGCAATAAAATGCAAGGGGCTGGCTGTAAATTCCAAATAATCTGGACCCCTTAAAGAACATTCAGGTCAGAAAATTTTGAGTTGATTGTTAAAGACGTAAGCCCTTACACACCCCAGGCCTCCTGGCTACCAAGGAACCCTGGGGTCAGTCTTTCAGATTAACTGGCGCTCTATTTAACCTGTCTTATCTTCATCTGGCGCAGAATCAGCACTCTGATCCTTTTCTGGGTCAGCAGATTGAACGACATCATCGGCAGACACCTTTGTCAATTTGGAAAAATTAAATGTATCTTTGATTCCAGATTTCAACAAAAATACTGAACGAACGATGGCCGAACCGACCAAGCCTAATATCAATGGGATAAATTCGTAAAGAATTGCTGCGTAATTCGTTTCGTAATCTGTGAAGTCTGCTCCTGTTGCACTTTGTGCCGGCCCCATTGTCGTTGTGTCTCCACCGGATATTATCTGCAACAGATAATTTAAACCATAACCAGCAATCAAACACCCGAGAAATACACTTGCACCAATGGCAGCCCAGGTGATTGCGGGTTTTTTTACCGCACGCGCAGTGCGATAAAACCAGGCACCGACTAAAAGATTGATAATTCCATAGATAGAACCCATTGTTGACCTCTATTGTAATTTTTAATAACTATTTAAGTAAAAAATGAAGCGTTGCTATGCCTCTAAACACTGAACTTTAAAATTGATTCGCGTCTTATTGTGTTATATCACATAATCGCGATTTTATGGGACATGTTTGAACATGTTCATGGAAATTTCACCTCTTTAGCTTTCAACACCTTTTCAATGACACCAATCAAGCTGATTCCGGCGGCATCATGACTCATGATAAAATGTTAACCATGTCTGCAATCAGCCCCATTTCCAACTCTGAATCCGAGTATAACAATTCATCTCCAGAACGCATTGTTTATTCGGTGTCACAACTGGCAAGAGACACCAAAAATCTGTTAGCCGATGTTTTCCCTAAAATTTGGATTGAAGGTGAAGTGTCCAACCTGGCTCAACCAGGCTCCGGTCATTTATATTTCTCCTTGAAAGACGATAATGCTCAAATCCGTTGCGCCATGTTTCGTTCAGCTAAAAACAAGCTGGACTTCCTACCTGACAATGGCGATCAGGTACTTGTCAAAGCCCAGGTCTCTCTGTATGAAGCCAGAGGCGATTTTCAACTGATTATCGAGCATATGGAGCAAGCCGGTGATGGCGCCCTGCGACGAGCATTCGAAGCATTGAAACAACGCTTGCTGAAGGAAGGACTGTTCAATGCCGAGCATAAACAAACCATTCCAGAATTCCCACACCAGATTGGCGTCATTACCTCACCAACCGGCGCTGCAATACAGGATATCCTCGCTGTTATAAAACGTCGATTCCCGGCCTTGCCAATTATTATTTATCCAACCCGGGTCCAGGGAGAACGTGCTGCCCAGGAAATCGCTGCTGCACTGAAGCAAGCCGATCAACATGGTGAATGTGACGTTTTGATCCTGGCCAGAGGAGGTGGCTCTCTGGAAGATTTATGGGCATTCAACGAAGAAATTGTTGCCTATGCATTACATAACCTTAAAACACCTGTCATTACCGGAATCGGCCATGAAACTGACACGACAATTGCTGATTTTGTTGCAGATTTACGAGCCGCAACGCCATCGGCAGCAGCTGAAACAATCAGTCCCGATCAGACTGAATGGTTGTTGACACTGACTCGCTATGAAGACTGGCTGACAGCTGCTTTACAATCGACCATACAGACTCAAACCGAGGCATTGCAATGGTTCTTGAAGCGCCTGTATCAGTTTCATCCAACACGTCATATCCATAACCAGTTTCAACGCCTGGATGAACTGGAAATCCGCTTGTCCCGAAGCGTAACAACCTTGCTAGATAAACTTGCAGCATTGGAAAACAGCCGTTCCTCGGTCCTGATGAAATTGTCACCAGGTGCCAGAATCCTGCAATACAAAGAATCAATCACGCATATCGAGCAGCGATTGATACACGCTATCCAGACCAGACTACAGCAATCCCGCGGTGAACTGTCTGCTAACAGCCAATCACTGCATGCAATCAGCCCGCTGGCAACGTTAGCCAGAGGCTATGCCCTGGTCACTGAAGCCGAATCCAATACAATCATTCGCTCAGCGGAACAAGTCTCCATTGGACAACACGTCACGGCCAGACTTGGACAGGGATCGATTTCCTGCATAGTTGATGAGATTGAAGAAAACTGAGTTCGCATCAAGCAACACTTAATCAAGACTCATTCCGGAAACATTGCCATGATCAATTTACATAGTATCAACAACTCCATCCGACCAGATACTCAATACAAAAAATTCACATCGATTATCTGTTGGCTGGCACTTGTCGTTTCACCAACTGGATTTGCAATGCCGACGTCCAACCCGGTACCTGGTGGAATTATCCAGCTTAACCTCGGTACAACTGAAAACCCTGCTCCCGTAGTTAAATTTCAAAACCGAAAAACCCTGGTCATACCTGTTCAAAACAACTGGGTCACCTGGGTCGGGATTCCCTTGGCAACACAGCCGGGCACTCATTCTATCGATGTCCTGCCGGACACTGGAAAACAATATACAGTGGCTTTTGAGGTTAAATCCAAGAAATATCCAGCCTCCTACATTACTATTAAAAACAAGCGTAAAGTCAATCCCAACCCTGACGACATGAAGCGAATTCAAAAAGAACGCAAGCAACTGGGAGCAGATTTATCACGCTGGACACAGCAACCACAAATCGATCTTGATTTTGACTTGCCTGCACATGGGCGAATGAGTGGTGTATTTGGATCGCGACGGTTTTTTAACAAACAACCCAGAAACCCGCATAGCGGTCTGGATATCGCCGCACCTGAAGGAACTGAAGTTAAAGCACCCGCTCAAGGCATTGTCATCGATACCGGACATTTCTTTTTCAATGGCAACACTGTATTGGTGGACCACGGGCAAGGTTTGATCAGTGGATATTTCCACCTGTCCGCTATCACCGTAAAACCTGGACAACACATCCAGAAAGGTCAGTTATTGGGTAAAATCGGCGCAACTGGCCGGGTGACTGGTCCACATCTGCATTGGAATATGTATTTAAACAGAACTAAGGTCGACCCTGCCCTGTTTGTATATGACAAATTAAGCGAGTTGAAAGACGGTGAAAAAGCCCGATAATTGAAAATTTCCAGAACAGAAAAAATTCAGAAGCTGTCAATGAGTGGATCAGACCTGCCATGACATTGATGACAATCAGCGATATGTCATCCTGCCATTACACAGCTACTCAACTGAATACCTGCGTCATTTCCGGTCCCAACCGAATTGCACGTACCAGGTCACCAAACTGATCGTCATCCAGTAAAAAGTACATAAAATATATCGCCCATTCGCTATGGACGCGATACCATAACTCCAAAATTCCAGGTGCAGGCTGGGCTGTCAGGTAATTGTAGCCTGAAAAACTGATCTCAAGATCCGAAGGATAGCGTTTCAAATAATGTCTGACACGCAGTAAATGTGTGGGAGAACTGACAAATACTACACTGTCCCAATGCTTGTCCTCTAGTATTGATAATGCATATTTGATGTTACTGCGGGTATCATAAGACAATCCTTCAACTGACAAATCGCGCTCCGGCACCCCCAATTGATGCAGCTTGCGGCGGTACAGTTCTGAACCGCTTAGCATCAGATTTTGTCGATATCCTCCCACAGCCAGGATTTCACTGACGACCCCGCTCTCATACAATTCAAGTGCTTCGAATATACGCCGATCACTTTCATTGATACGTTCCTGGGAACCCATACCAGCAAACAGTAACACTGCCCCATCTGCCTGTACATGATCCTCTAACCGAGACGTCTGTTGTGACCAGATCAGAAACACAACCGTTAATACAATATCCAGCACAACAATAACAAAAACCGGGTATAGCCAGCGAAATTGCTGTTTGCTCTGGCAGGGATTAGCGATTGCAGTCGTCATTCAAGTCCTCATTTTGTCCAAAATTTTTTGATAGATTCCACCAAATCCGCCGTTACTCATAAATACCCAGTGATCATCAGGTTGAGCAATCGCAAGTAACGATTCGATGATGGTATCGATTGATGTAAAAATCTCAATCGAAGCATTTTGTTTGATTAGTTGATCCGGTTGCCATTGCAAAGCAGCTGAATGAAACAGCAGGGTCCGGTCAGCAGATGCTACAGAGTCTGCCAATGCTTGCGCATGAACACCCATACGCATTGTGTTGGAGCGGGGTTCGAGAATTGCGATAATTCGTCCGGTTTTACCTAATGCACTCCTCAAACCTTCAAGCGTTAACCGGATCGCAGTGGGATGATGAGCAAAATCATCGTATATAGTCACACCTTGATAGCGCCCGATAATTTCCAGTCGGCGTTTGACACCTTGAAATGAATTGAGTGCTGAAATTGCCTGCTGCGGTTCAATACCAATGTGGTTTGCAGCGGCAATAGCAGCCAGTCCGTTCTGACGATTATGGCGTCCACTCAACGACCATTGCACCTGGCCTTGAGAACGTCCACTTTGGTAAACAGTAAATTGAGTTGCACCATTCAAACGGGTTTCCCAATCTACCTGTTCAGCACCATGTTCAGCTTGATGATCATCAACCCGTGTGGTTTGCACAGTTGTCCAGCAACCCATATCAAGCGTTTCCTGCAATGCTGCATCATTCACTGGTGTAATAATCATCCCTTCACTCGGAATTGTCCGAATCAAATGGTGAAACTGTTTTTGGATAGCGCCCAGATCATCAAAAATATCCGCATGATCAAATTCAAGGTTGTTCAGAATCGCTGTGCGCGGCCGATAATGCACAAATTTGGAACGCTTATCAAAAAATGCACAGTCATATTCATCGGCTTCGACAATAAAAAATGGTTGCTTACCTAGACGTGCAGAAACACCAAAATCCTGCGCAATGCCACCAATTAAAAATCCGGGTTCCAGGTCGGCATATTCAAGAATCCACGCCAGCATACTTGAAGTGGTTGTTTTTCCATGTGTACCGGCGACCGCAAGCACATGCCGGCCCTGCAAAACATGGTCTTGTAACCATTGTGGACCGGATGTATATGGCAATCCCTGATTCAAAACCGCTTCAACTTCAGGATTGCCACGCGACATCGCGTTACCGATAACCACCAGATCAGGTCGTGGTGACAAATTCTCCTCGCTGTAGCCATCGAATAAACGCATACCACTCGCTGATAACTGAGTACTCATCGGTGGATAAATTCCCTGGTCGGAACCGGAGACGGTATACCCCAGATCTCTTGCCAGCAAAGCCAACCCGCCCATAAACGTGCCACAAATTCCTAAAATATGTATATGCAAAAAATTGCCTCTTCATTTACAGTCAAAAAGCGCTATTATAGCTGCATCAAATAAAAGCGAGACATTGAGTTCGCTTCACCGAATGCAGATTTTGGTCGGGTCATTACGACTGTATTCATCACTATCAATGATTATCAGTCAAGCTTGACCAGTTGTCTGTGTGAAACTGTTTACTAAATGACACAAGGACTGTTTTTTATGTGGATATGGCTACTCATTCCTTTTGGTTACCTGCTTGGTTCGCTGTCAATGGCAATCATTGTCTGCAAAGTTCTGGGATTACCCGACCCCAGAACAATTGGTTCCCGCAACCCGGGTGCAACCAATGTGTTGAGGATTGACAGCCCCAAAGCCAAACCTGCAGCATTGATCACATTCTTCGGAGACATCATCAAAGGTTTGATACCGATCCTGGTCGCGCGTCATCTGGGAGCTGATGAAACCTTGCAAGCGCTATGTGGAATTGCAGCCCTGATCGGACATCTCTATCCAATCTATTTCGGATTTGAAGGTGGCAAAGCGATTGCTACATCACTGGGGGTATTGACAGGATTTTCGTGGTATCTCGGTGCGATAGTTCTTGGCACCTGGACAGCTGTGCTGCTGATCTCTCGTATCTCGTCTCTGGCAGCGATCATCGCAGCAACCCTGGTCCCTGTCTATACAATGTGGCTGGCACCATCAACACCATTTGTCGCCACCTCGTTTCTCATCTTCAGCATCGCCATCTGGCGACATATCGACAACATCAAACGATTGATACAAGGTGAAGAACATCGTTTCGTGAAAAAGAAAGACAAAAACTGAATATCTCTTCAAAAATCACTGTTAGGGATCTCTAAGATTTGGAAGCCAGGCCCTACTTAAGAAAAATTCGAATAAATTGGTCTGAAATTGAAGATCGAGATGCTTATCCCTACTCTATACCTTCTATCGAATCACTTGAGGAGATTGAGTTTCATCCAGATGTTACCTTTCTGATCGGAGAAAATGGGTCAGGAAAGTCAACTCTGGTTGAGGCAATAGCACTAGCCATGGAGTTTGGAGCAGAAGGCGGGACAAAAAATGTCCGGATTCAATCCACAGATGACATCTCTCCACTTTGGCACAATCTAAAAATTGAAAAGAGCTTTCTTCGCCCAAAAGACAATTACTTTTTAAGGGCGGAAAGTTTTTATAATGTTGCTACCTACATGGATGAAGTTGGATATCTTGGTGGTTATGGAGATAAATCACTTCATGCTCGTTCACATGGAGAAGCCTTTTTCTCCGCACTTACACAAAAACTGAAAGGAAATGGGTTCTACATATTTGATGAGCCAGAAGCTGCACTTTCACCCAGCCGTCAAATGTCAGCTCTAACAGCGATTCACGATCTAGTTTCGTCGGAGTCGCAATTTATAATTGCAACGCATTCCCCAATTCTTATGGCTTATCCAAGCTCGAGAATATTGCAATTGTCTGAACTCGGGATTACAGAGGTGTCCTATGAAGAAACTGAACACTTCACAATCACCAAGGATTTCCTTAATCAATATCCTGCAATGCTAGAAATCTTGTTAAATGAGGAAGATTCCCAATAAGAGCGCATGAAGAGCAACCTCAAAACTGCTATGCAGTTTTTCGGCCCCTGATCCAGGCGTTACCAGTCAAGTTGCTATTAATAATGACCCAACACTCACTTAGTCCTGAATCCGAGTTTTAAATCTTGATTATATGGATATAATTGACTGATTATAAAGGGTAATAATGGTAAAATAAGCGTCTGCATCCACTCACCCGGCAGGTGAACCATGAAACGCTTTATCCTTGAACAATCTGATACTGAATTTTATACCTCCCATTCGGGTTTATCCCTGATTGGCTTATGCCTGAATCGTTACACAACACTCTGTAAAACGCTCGACAAAGCCATCCCCTTACGCCATGGAATGGCGCATAGTGACCTAATCAAAAGTTATTTAGGCCAGCTGTGTTTGGGCAAAAGTGATTTCGAAGCTGTGGAGGCGGCGCGTGATGACCGTTACTTCAAAGACGCATTAGCCATCAAGCACGTCCCGTCATCCGCACGCCTGCGTCAACGCCTCGATGCTGATGCCAGCGCATTACTGCCTGTGATGTACAACACCAACATTGAATTTCTGGCGACAGCACAGGTACCAGTCAGCCCTTTAAGCACTGGGCATGTGGCATTGGATATCGATGTGTTTCCAATGGATAATTCACGCAGCAAAAAAGAAGGTGTCTCAAGAACCTACAAAGGCCACGATGGGTATGCACCGATCGCGGCCTATCTGGGCCAAGAAGGCTGGTGTCTCGCGTGCGAGCTGCGTGAGGGAAAACAACACTGTCAGAAAGAATTTTTATACACCCTGGAACGGGTGTTGCCCAATGCCAAGCGGTTAACGGATGCACGTTTGCTGGTACGCCTTGACAGCGGCCATGATGCGCAAGAGACGCGTGATGCACTGCTGCAAGAAGCCGATGTCGACTTTATTCTCAAATGGAACCCACGCCGCCATGATCCTGCGGCCTGGTTGGCAACAGCAGAGGCCCTGAATCAATGGGTCACCCCGCGCGAGGGTAAACGTGTTGCTACCTTCAGTGACATCGACCGTCAAATAGTCAATGGCAACACTCTGTGCGTGCGCCGTGTGATGCAGGTGACTGAGCGTACGATTGATCAACACGGGCAGTGCTTGCTGCTGCCTGTGATCAGCGTCGAAGGCTGGTGGACAACATTGGATGAAACCGTCTACGACGATGCAACCATCATCGCCTTATACAGAGACTAAGCCACCTCAGAACAATTTCATAGCGAATTCAAAACCGATTTGGATCTTGAACGCTTGCCATCCGGAAAATTCGATACCAACGACCTGATTATGACCCTGGCTGCTCTCAGCTATAACATGCTGCGTTGGATCGGCTTGATTGGT
>JAHZJL010000043.1 GCA_022600935.1 Gammaproteobacteria bacterium | reverse complement strand
TACCTATACAGCACAAACGGTTTACGATTTAAACCGTGGTTATCGTGTTTTTGCCGGGCAACGCGACGATGGTTTCTATGCTGATATTCAAGGTGTTTTTGATCTTCTGGATATTGAAAGCCCGACATTGGGTCTGGATCGTCCGAATAAACCATTCGATAGCCAAGGTGGTTACAACGTACATACCATCGTTTTGCAAATTCCCCTGGAAGAAATCGGTGGAGATCAACAGGTCGCAGGCGTTTATGCAACAACCAGTCGCCAGAAGTTTCGTGTCCTGAATTTGGTTAGAGATTTTAATTTTGGTCCGTGGATCCAAGTTGGGCGTCAGGGAAATCCGCTGTTTAATGAAGGGCTGGTCGCTATTGCAGATAAAGACCTCTATAGCCGAACCAGTCCTGCTGCAGACCAAAGGTTTTTTCGAAAATATGCGGAAACTCCAGAGTTGGCTGCTTTGTTGAATGCCTTGCGCGGCACCAATGCCATCACATCAGGTCGCACTGATATTGCTGGTATTTTTATCCCGGACGTAATCAAAGTCGATCTGTCGACTGCAGCTGCCAAACTTGCAGGTGAAACAAATGATGCTGATTTTAACCGGTTGAGTATTTTCGGGGGTGATGTGCTGACCAGCCAGGTTCAGAGTGGGTTTGGTAATGGCACAGTTCCAGGCGGCTGGCCGAATGGTCGTCGTTTTGGTGATGATGTTCTTGATATTGCGGTGTGTGCGTTACTTAGTGATTTACGCGATGTTAATAACTTATCCATTGGCTGCGATGCAAACGTAGATATTGATGGCGTAGCAATGAATGACATCACATACAACAAAGTCATGCCTTATGCGGCCACTCCGTTAAACGGTCGCAACCATCCTCACCACTAGTACATGGAGGTGACGGGAGCGGAAATAGTTTTCTGCTCCCGTTCAGACGATGAAAATACCACACTTAATCCTGTTTTTCTTATTAACTCATTTCGTCCAGCCATGCATGGCACATGATCCCGGTCTGAGTTTGTTGGAAGTGCAACTATTCGACAACCATCTGGATTTAAGCCTTACATTCGCCCAGGCCGATCTGGAATCTGTGATTCACCTGGATACGAATGCCGATTCACTGGTGAGTCAGGCAGAGTTGGATGCTGCCAAAGCAGACCTTGCCGATTTTCTCGAAGCTGGTATCAACCTGGAATCCGGGCAACACAGTCTTAAGCCAAACCAGCTCGAATTTGTGTCTGCTCCCAGTAACACTGTTAAAGCCTTGCTCCGTTTTAAAACCGAAACAGATAGTCAAATTAGTCTGACTGTTCCGCTAATCTCTCTATTGGCACGCGGACACAGACAGCATTTAACAGTCATTAATTCGGCGAATCAAACCATTGTTCAACAGATCTTAAGTAAGGATTCTGAAGCAATAACGCTGAGTACAGACGTAGTCAGCTCCAGTCATATTTTTCAGCAATATTTTGTAGAAGGTGTCTGGCATATCTGGATTGGTTTTGATCACATTCTGTTTCTGGTGACCTTATTGCTGCCTGCTGCCTTGGTGTATCGAAACAGCCAATGGCAGCAAATATCGCAATTGCAATCAGTAATGTCGGATACTTTAAAAATAGTCACCATGTTCACCCTGGCACATTCAATCACACTATCGATGGCTGCGCTGAACATAGTCCAGATTTCTTCATCCGTTATCGAACCCGTCATTGCGTTCTCTGTTTTAGTCACTTCGTTGAATAATCTCAAACCATTGTTTCACCAGACCCGCTGGTTACTAGCTTTTGTTTTCGGGTTAATTCACGGCTTTGGTTTTGCAGCAGTTTTGACAGAGCTTGGGTTGAATAATCAAGCATTGTTAAGCTCATTAATTGGATTTAATCTGGGCGTTGAAGCAGGTCAATTGGCAATCGTTTGCTTGTTTATTCCTGTTGCGTATTTAGCCAGGCACACCAGAGTTTACCGCCAAGTGGTTTTTAAAGGAGGCTCGGTTTTAGCCGCATTGATTGCATGTGTATGGATGCTGGAACGCATTTCCGGCTCTGAGCTTTTCGATATTTCCAGACAATATCTGGGTTAATAGTGCAAGCCTGTAAATGTCATGTTTGCTCAGCGTTTTGTTTTCCTCATGTTGGTCTGCATTTCAGGTGTAATGCATGGACATGAAGTCGATAACCGCCACGGTGCCATCCCGGAGAATAAAAGCGGATTAGTATTTGAAGGCGGGCTTACTGTTACAGGCCAGTTTTCGAATGCTAAACGCGTCAACAATGAAATACTGGCGTCATTTGATCTGTTTGGAAATGCAACATTGGGTCCCGGGCAAATATCCATTTATCTTGAAGGTAATCTATCACCATCAGGGAGAGGGATTGCTAACCAGTTGACCATTGCAAACGCAGATGCAGGGTCGGCTTTAAATAAAAACGGCAACGGACGCTTACAGTTATCAGAGATACATTACTCCTGGCCGTTTGCAAGAAGTGAAGTGTATCTGGGAATGTTAGATCCAACCCGGTTTCTGGATGGCAGCGATATCGCCAATGACGAGACTCAACAATTTATCGGAGCAGGGTTGGTCAACAATCCGGTCATCGATTTTCCGGATTACACACTTGGAATGGCCTGGCATTATACAGCGAACGATGATCAACCCGGTTTTGCAGTATTTTTAAGCAGTTCACACGGCTTAAGCGATAACCCATCTGCCTCATATAGGCAATTACTCAATGTTCATGATCGGGGCAAAGGCTTGTTTGCCGCCACAGAACTGTATTACCCCTGGAGAAACCTTAAAATCAGATCAGGAATCTGGTTAAACAGCGCCAAAAAAACACACAT
>JAHZJL010000042.1 GCA_022600935.1 Gammaproteobacteria bacterium | reverse complement strand
TTCAGCATAGCTGAGTTCCGATTGCTCATAAACCAATGCGATCGCTTGCGGTGTCTGTTGTGCCTGGCGGCTGAGTAATGTCGGGACTAAGTCTGGTGCGTAAGTGTAATCTGTTGCATTCCAGGTTCTTATGATTGTGTGCTCAAAATCATGGTTTAACAAGGGAATGGATGCTAACCTGGCTGTCTTGAGTCTCCCCAGGTTCATCAGGATGTTCAGATAATAATCAACCAGCCTTTGTGCATCATCGACATCCATCACATCAGTATTAAACTTAAGTGAACCGATGAGGTCACCCCCGGCTTCTATCAGTTCCAGCGCCAGATCAAACTGTCCTTCTTGTTGAAACAGAGTATACGGTGCCAAGGTCAAACCACCCCAGTCCATGGTTTTTTCTGCCGTATGGTCGCTGCTGTTTAAATCCAGAATCTGCTGTGACTTTTGTAATTGCTGAAACAAAAAAGCAGCTTGAAACAAAGGTGGTCGACTGCTATCACGCGATAATGACAATCGCTCCATCACCAGTGCTAACGGAAATTCCTGATGAGCCATCGCTGAAAGTACTTCGCGGCTGCATGCTTGAATAAAGTCTGTGACAGACTGACCAGATTGTATTTCAGACAACAAGGGCAATGGGTTCACAAAATAGCCGACCACACTTGCATAGCGATCATCATCTCTGCCAGCCAAAGGTGTTCCCACACATAATTGTTGCTGTCCACTGCAACGGTGTAGCAGTAATTGATAAGCCGCAAGCAAAACAATATATAAAGTAACACCTGTCTCGGCAGCCAATGTTTTCAGCATCGCCAAAGTTGTGCTGTTAACACGAAGTGGATACGATGCGCCTTGATAACTCCGTTTAACCGGAAACGGTCGCTTGCAGGGCAAATTCAATAACGGTGGTGTTTGGGCAAATTTATCCCGCCAATACCTCCAATCGTCTTCCAGTTGCCCAGAATCAACTTTGGCCACCTGCTGTTCAGCAAACTGTCGATACGATATTGGCAGCGTCGGCAATTGCGGCTGATGACCAGACACCAATGACGAATAGACTTTTGCCAGCTCATCCAAAAGCAACCATAATGACCAACCATCACCAATAATATGATGAAAGACGATGAGTAAAACAGATTGATGGGACGAGCGCTTAAACAACCGCACCCTGAATAAAGATTCCTGATTGCTTAAATTGAAAGGCGTGTGATAGCCGCTTTGAAAATGCGCTTGCAAAGTGTCGTCATCCCACCCGTCCCCGTCAACAACCTGAAAATCCGGGGTTATATCTGAACTGATCGACTGCTCCGGCTCACCATCATTTTCCTGAAAACGTAATCTGAGTGCCGGATGTCGCTTAATTAAATACGACAAAGCCTGATTCATCCTGTCTACATCAACCACAGATAGAACTCTGGCTGCAAATGCCAGGTTATAGGCTGAGCTATGTGGGACAGTCTGGTGTAAAAACCATAAAGCTCTTTGCCCATAGGTCAATACAAATGGTTGTTGAGACTGAATCTGAAAATATTCTATTAATGCCTGCTTGTTGGTTTTAAGATCAGTCATCAACTCTTCAGTCATCGCTTGTTTTGGCGCTCGATAACGTAATTTATCGTGTTCCAGCCAAACTTCCACCTGGTTGTCGGCAAGCTTTTGCATCAATCTCTGAAGACTCATAGTTCGCCCTCGAGCATTTCCTGCTGTCCTACATCTATCGCCTCAACCTGCTGAGACGAAGATAATTGTTGTTCTAGATACTGAATTAAGCCAAAGCCATCACTTTGCAATAATTGACTTACTGGCACTTCGAGTTGCAAGGTTTTACGCATTTGCGCACGAAGTTCAACCGCAGCCAGTGAATCAAGACCCATTGAACTGAGTGGATTCTCTAACGCTAGCTGGTGTCTTGGTAGTTTTAAAATTTGTGTAAGTTGTTGTCCAACCCAGTCGGTCAACAATGTCTTCAATTGTCCAGGATCAGCTGTGCTTAACTGTTGCAGGAAGGCCTCGGTAGTTGCTCCAGAGATTTCATTGTTAGTGACAGGAATCAACTCTTGGAGCAAACCTGATCGATCCCCGAAGGCATTATTGCGAGCAATTGTCTGCCAATCCAGATCAGCGATACAAACCTGGGTATCCTTGCTATTCATCAATTGATCCAGGATCAAATCAGCATGACTCTCATCAATTAAATTTAAACCAGACTGTTGCCAATGCTCTTGCATTCCAGCCTGACTGTTTTGCTGCATCCCGATTTGCCACGGGCCCCAGTTGATACTGAGTGCAGGAAAACCATCATGATTACGCTGCCATGCCAGTGCATCCATAGCAGCATTGGCAGCTGCATAAGCACCTTGGCCAACATTACCCAGTAATACATTAAGCGAGGAATAGAGCAAAAAAAAGTCCAGCGGCATTTTCCGTGAAGCCTTATCCAGCATTACTGCAGCAATTAGCTTGACCTGATTTAATTGTTCTAAACGCTCTGCGGACTGGTTAATTAACAAGTCATCATCACTGTAGCCTGCTGAATGAATAATGCCTTTTAATGGAATACCTGACTGCTCGATCTCATCGAATAATTGCACAATAGCGTGTTCCTGGGTAATTTCTGTTGAACAAACAGTTAATTCAAGCTCTGGATATTGATCTTGTAATGTTTTTAACCCGGCGGGTAACTGCGGATTTGTCTGTCGGGTTGTTATGTACAGATGTCGAGCACCTTGAGCAACTAACCATCGGGCCGTGACCCATCCCAGAGCGCCTAATCCACCGGTGATTAAGTAACTGGCCTGACTGTCAATCTTGATCCGAATTACGGAATTGTTTTGATATCGTTGTAAACGTTGGCCGAATATTTCCTGTTCAGTTACCACCAAACGCTGTTCACCACTATTATCCAGTAACGCTGTTAACAAGTTTTGATCTGAATTTAAATCAATGATTCGCGGAGACAATTCGGCATGTTCCTGGAATAAAACAGCAGCAATCCCCCACAGTGCCGCCCCGCTGTAATTAAGGTGTTGCGTAAATTCTCCCTGGGCATGACGGGTTACCAATGTCAATCTAGGACTGAACCCAGTCATCCGTTTTAGTAAAGACAACAAATGCTCACAGAAAGACATTGCCCGCTGTGGGTCAGCAAGAACCGTCAGTGCCGTTAAATCGACAATTTCATCAACACCCGATAAATCAATATCCATGCCTTGTTTATAATGCCACATTCGGACATGATGACCCTGATCTGACAATTGTTTGGCAATCGTTTCATCTGGCTTGGCATAGATTAATAACCAGCTGCGCGGTTTTTCATTGGAGATAATCCGATGTGGTCGCCACGTAGACTGGTAATACCAATCCTTGACCGGCATCAGCATTTGTTTAAATCGATGTTCACTGACTGTCGCAACTTTTACACCAGTAATGGAAAATTGTAATTGGTGTTTACGGTTGTAAATAAACAAATCAACCTGATCAACAGAATTAAGCCCACCTGAGATCCAGTGGCTATCAGCAAAATCATGTCGCCAGCATTGAATGCGTTGAATTTCAACAGGCAAACTCAAATCATCAC
>JAHZJL010000041.1 GCA_022600935.1 Gammaproteobacteria bacterium | reverse complement strand
TGAAATTTGCCTAAACAATTTTTTCTGTCTTATGCTACTGCAATAACATTGCTGGAGTACATTAGTGAGTGTATTTTATTGGCCTTCAGGCGGAGCCTTTAGACCAACTCCACGCACTCAGGACGTGGTTTAATTTTTAATTAAAAATGTTTTTTATCAATATCTTATAAACTGAACAAACTCTGGTATACGGGATCGAATGACAATTGTGACATGTTGCTAAATTGACCTGTCCATAAGAAGCTTTACACATGGTCACTACAAACTAACTGTTGATCACAACTAAGGAACACATGAAAAGTAGCCACCGCCGAATATAAAAGCGAATATCTGAGCTGTATACCTTGGTTATGGCTAGTATTTACTGGTTAGACGATTAATTCAGTTCGCGGTACTTTCCGATTTATTTTACTTCAATCATCGTCATCATTCCGGCTGCGGCATGTTCCAGTATATGGCAATGATTGGCCCAGCGCCCGCGATCCTGTGGAACCAGACCAATATCGATTGTTTCGCGGGCTTGCAGCAAAATGGTGTCGCGCCAAAAGCCTTCCTGAACAGCTTGCCCATTGCGCGCCAGCAATTGAAAAAACTGGCCGTGCAAGTGCATGGGGTGCAGGCGTGGCGAACGATTGTTGAAGCGCAGCCGGTAAAATCGCCCGGCTTTCAAGCTGAGTGATTTATTGTGCGGCCAGGCGAGATCATCGATGGTCCATTGAATTCCGTACTGGCCGCCGGAGCTGGCATCCAGCATAAATTCGTGGTTGATTGGTGCATTCAGTGCCTGGTTCCAGTTCGGAAACTGTTGTGCTTTAGGCGCTGCAAATCTGGGTGTGGTGACAGCGGATTCGGTTGCAACAGTGATTGCGGTCAGGGTTTGCTGTTTACGCCCCAATGTGTTGACCAGGTTAAATGTTTGTCCTCCAGCATTGGAGGGAATGACTACATCCAGATCGACCCGGTTGCCTGGTGCCAGAAACAAACCCTGTAGCGGCACAGCGCGCTGACCGGGCAAACCGTCTACAGCGATGAGATTGGCGGACAAACCGGGCAGTTGCGGAGCAAACACGCGGCCATTAGCAACATTTATCAATCGCAAACGGATACGCTCACCAGCTCGTACTGTCAATTCCGGCTGTACCTTGCTGTTGACAGTGAGCAGATTACCCCAGCGGCCATCGTGGGAAAGATCGTGACGGCTGACAAAATTCTCGTTGAGGGCATTTTTCGATTCCAGCAACCAGTCGTCCAGCACCAACAGCAAATCTTGTGAATAAGCCGGTTTTTGTGGCTCGTCGACAATCAACACCCCATATAAACCACGCTCAATTTGCTCGGCAGAACGCTGATGTGGATGAAACCAGAATGTGCCTGCATCTTTGGGTATAAAGCGATACAGGAAACTGTCGCCAGGCGCTATCGGTGCCTGGGTAACACCGGGCACACCATCCATGGCATTGGGAACACGCACACCATGCCAGTGAATCGTGGTGGCTTGCGGCAATTCGTTTTTGAGCAGCACTTCAACAGTATCACCAAGATTGACTCGCAGAACAGGTCCTGGAGTTTGATCGTTATAAGCCCAGATCGGCAACTGATACGGTGGTATCAGGCCAGCGACTGTTGGTTTGGCGACTAATTCAAAACGCTTTACCTCACCATTGGCTTTTATCTCAACTGGCAATGCGTGTTGAAACTCGCTGGTGAGCTGTTTGATGACAGTGTCTGGGTTTTGAGTTGACAACGCAGGGCTCTCGACTGCCAACACGGGGCCAATCAGTAAACACAGTAATACAACAACCACTGTTAACAACAAACGATGACTCTGTTTAAAGCTGCTGAATAAATGCATATTCGTCCTGTTTGGCTCAATTGAAAAACGATGATTATGATGTCGACGAGCGTCATGATAACTGTCTCTGGCTTAACCAGCACAGAATCAGATCATAACATCCATGTTTTGCTCTCATCACCCAGGAGGCTGTCCGAGAATTAAAGCCGTCGCGAGGAAAATGGTTTTGAGTCCATTTTTTTATTATTTAATGTGGCGAATATTTGTTGTCTTTAACGATTTTAATCGGAAAAACGGGCCAGAATCCGTTTTTTCGCTGCAGGTTCTCTATTCTCGGACAGCCTCATGGCTTCAAATAATTTTTAACACAAAGCCCAGAAAGGACGATGTGACATGAATCCCAAACTCAGACATATCATATTTGATCACATTCATACTGACGCCAGGCTGCTGAAAAAAACTGGTTAAAAACAACCAGAATGTGTCTGTAGTTTGACTTAGAAACGAAGCTGTCAGATTGAATGCATGATCAAGCAACACTTGAGTGTTTGACCACGTTGCATCCAATTTACCAGGCAATGCGTGTACGGTTAAATTGAGTGACTGCAATATTGAATGAGCGCTGGTCGTCAAGCCAACAAACAGTGCTGATAATTCCCCTGTCGGGTCAGCTGACAAACGATTGAAAAATGCTCCAAAACTGTTCACTGACGCATCATAACCTACTCCAAAGTCAGCAGCCCAGCGATTCAACGCGGCACTTGTATTATCGCTAATTGCACTGATTTTTCCTGATAGATCAGAGACCCCCGTTTTAACTGATGCTTGTGTACTTTCAAACCATAAATTTAACGTTGGCCCGGGATCAGAATATAGCTTTTTTACATTTAACGTCAGGTTTTCCTGCCAGTTAGCTGAATGTATTGTTAACCTGGTGATAACCTCCTGGTAAGGAATTGACACTTTATTGTAAAAATCCAAATCTCCATTCATAGGAACACCTCAATAGCTTCCGGAATTGTATACATTGATTAACTCTAATCAATTGAATCATCAATCTAGCTTTGAATACCCGGGATAAAATCCTTGAATTCAATAAAGACGTGATTGATATAGACATTGATTGGTCAATAACCATAAACAAGCAAAAGCCTGGCCAGGTATAAACCTTATCAAAAAACAATGGATTAACGATGGATGCTCACGAAGGGTCAGTTGAGGTATGTTATTTGCCATAGTTGTTAGAGGCAATTGACATATCTCCGATGATCTCGTGAATGTATAGTTGTGGTTTAGTTGATTCTTGATACTAATCTGGACCTATTCCACCTTTGGTGAGGTGAGCCGGCTCCAGTAATTGCTCCAGTTGGGCGCGAGGGATGTCGGTCATTTCTTCGGCAACATCGATGATGGGGCGGTTGTGTTTGTAAGCGGTTTTAGCAATTTCAGCTGCTTTTAAATAGCCGATTACCGGGTTTAACGCTGTTACCAGGATCGGATTACGATTTAATGCACTTTGCAATTGATGCTCTTGAACGGTGAACCCCCGAATCGCTTTATCGGCCAATAATCTGGCAGCATTGCCAAGCAATGCGATACTTTGCAGTAAATTATGGGCGATTACCGGCAACATGACATTGAGCTGGAAATTTCCGGATTGACCGGCGATGGTGATGGTTGTGTCATTTCCGATGACTTGAGCGGCAACCATGCAAACTGATTCGGGAATGACCGGATTCACCTTACCGGGCATGATGCTGCTGCCGGGCTGCAGAGCTGGTAATGCAATTTCCCCCAGTCCAGCCAATGGTCCGCTGTTCATCCAGCGCAAGTCGTTGGCGATTTTCATGAGACTGGTTGCAATCACTTTAAGCTGACCGGATAATTCCACAACCGTATCCTGGCAACTCAGGCCTTCAAATGCTGATGCTGAGGGTTGAAACGGGAGTTGGGTGTGTTGTGATAATTGTTGGGCAAAGCGCTGTGCGAATTCCGCATGTGCGTTGATGCCGGTTCCGACTGCGGTTCCGCCCTGGGCTATGGGGAAAATCCGCTGCAATGTGGCTTGCAGACGTTCAATTCCGTGACGAATTTGCAGCGCCCATGCTCCCAATTCCTGATCCATGCGGACTGGCATGGCGTCCATTAAATGGGTGCGTCCGGTTTTGACAACGTCAGTCAGCTGCTCAGCTTTGGCATCGATAGTGTTTTGCAAATGTTCCAGAGCCGGTATTAACTGGCGTGTGGTTTGCAACGCTGCACTGATGTGAATTGCAGTGGGGATGACATCGTTACTGCTTTGCCCCATATTGACATGGTCATTGGGGCTGATTGGCTGGTCAGCGAGTTTACTGGCAATGGTTGCAACCACTTCATTGACATTCATGTTGGTACTGGTGCCGGAGCCGGTTTGAAACACGTCAACCGGGAACTGCTCAGGATGTTGCCCGTCAATGATTTCAATGGCTGCCTGCTGGATAGCTTCGGCTTTTTTGGCATCGAGCAAGCCCAGTTGCTGATTGACCTGGCTGGCGATTTGTTTGATGAGAGCAATAGCATGAATAAACTCAACAGGCATCTGTATTCCACTGACAGGGAAGTTGTTGATGGCACGCTGGGTTTGCGCTCCATACAAGGCATCTCCAGGGACTTCCAATTCTCCCATACTGTCTTTTTCGATACGTGTTGCACTCATGATGTTGTTCCTTGAGCAACAGGGATTTGCAATATCAGTGTTTCAGGCGCAAGGCAATGTTTGTCATTACAGGCTTGCAGCTCGACTTGGAGTCTGAAGAGTTGATCATCTGGTTGAACCTGTTTCAGACTGACCTGAATCTGTACTGTATTTTCATACAAGGCCAGAGGCTGTTGCTGAAATGATAAGGTCTTGGCCAGCGGCTCAGGGTAAATCACCGATTTTAAAGTCCAGCCAGATTGAGTTTGCTTGATCGAAGTTGGAATCAGGTCTTTATCCAATGGCTTATGAGCATTGATATGCCAGCCTGGTTGCATGGCAAGGGTGACAGTAGCCGCGTTTTTGCCTGAATGTCGAGCGCTGATCCGAACCGCACCTTTGGCGGCATACTGTAATGGCCCTGTTGCGCCATGTTCAAGCTCATCTCGACCCATCAGCAAATAACCGTAACTGGCAGGATAGGATTTGACCGATGCCGCAAGCGCCCCCAGCGTGTTACGTGCTTTACTTGGATAATCCAGATTGTCAGTACGCCGACTCAACAGTGCCATGACTCGAAGTGCAACCGAGTTACCGGACGGAATAGCGCCGTCATTCAAGTCTTTTGGGCGCGCCAGAATCGGAACAGACTGTGAGGATTCGTTCATGAAAAAACCACCATCTTTTTCATCCCAGAACTTGTCCAGCATCACTGCTGTGATTGTTTTGCTGCGTTCCAGCCAGTGTTTATCCGCAGTGACATCATAAAGCGTGATGCAGGCTTCGGCCAGATAAGCATAATCTTCCTGACTGGCAGGAATCGAGGTCTTTTGACTCAGTGAAGCACGCCACAATGAATGATCCGGCTTGCGATGTACTGTCCATAGCATATCAGCAGCCTTGATCGCTGCATCGATATAGCGCTGTTCGTTCAGAGCAAAGCCGGCTTCTGCAAAAGCCGTAATCATCATGGCATTCCAGGAGGTAACAATTTTATCGTCACGTAATGGATGGATGCGTTTTTCACGCTCTACGCGCAAGGTTTCACGGAGTTGATCGAGACGTTGATACAATTCGACAACCGGGATTTTATTTTGCTCGGCAAATGCATTCAGCGATTGTGGCAAAAAGAGAATATTTTGACCCTCGAAATTACCGTGTTCACTCATACCGTATACTTTAATGATCAGCTCCGCATCTTCCGCATTAAGCAAGGCTTTGATTTGCTTGATTGTCCACAGGAAAAACAGACCTTCTTCTCCTTCACTATCGGCATCGGTGGCTGAGTAGAAGCCGTGTTCAGGTGATGTCATGTCGCGCAGCACATAGTCTAGAGTTTGCCGGACGATACGCTGATGCATTGCATGACCGGTTTGCTGCCATGACTGAACATAGGCTCGCGTCAGTAAAGCCTGGTTATAAAGCATTTTCTCGAAATGCGGAATCAGCCATTGACTGTCTGTTGCATAACGGGCGAAACCACCTCCAACCTGGTCGTAAATACCACCTTCTGCCATCGCATCTAGAGTTTTGGTCAATGCTGTAGAGATTGCAGGATTCGATTTTCGGCGCTGCTGATCCAGTAAAAAAAGCAGCGTCGGTTCGTTGGGGAATTTAGGTGCGCCGCTGAACCCGCCATAACGCGCATCAAAACTGTCCAGATTGGATTGAATCGCTTGCGTGGTCATTGCGTCGCTAACCGCTTCACCTTTGGCCTTGGCTTCGTTATAACCTGCGACTGCCTTGGCAATTCGGTCGGCTTGTGTTTTTAGAACATCGGGCTGGGTTTGCCAGGCTTCGGCAATTTGGGTCAAAAGACCAGCAAATCGATCTGGCGGAAAGTAAGTTCCGGCAAAAAAACTTTTACCTTCGGGTGTGAGAAAACTGCTCATTGGCCAACCACCATGCTGAGTCATCATCATAACTGCTGTCATATAGGCGGAGTCAACATCCGGTCTCTGCTCACGGTCCACTTTAATACTGATGAAGTGTTGGTTGAGAATGCGGGCAATCTCTGGATTATCGAAACTTTCCTCCTCCATGACATGGCACCAGTGGCAGGTTGAATAACCAATCGAGAGAAAAATAGGTTTGTTTTCACGTTTGGCAGCAGCAAATGCCTCATCTCCCCAGGAATACCAGTCAACCGGGTTATGTGCATGTTGAATCAGGTAAGGCGAGTCTTCGAGAATCAAGCGATTGATATAGATCGGCTTCCCATCTGATTTAACATGGGATGTCCGCGGTTTATAACCCTCGCCTTTTGAGCCTAATGCTTGCTGAAGACTGTGTTTTAACTCTGGAGAATGATTCATGTTTACAACGTTTGAATTGGTGTTAACTCTATGTAAAGACGTAATTTTCTTGTCTTCTGCATCTGCATTATCGATTTGAAATAATACAGCCAGTAACACAGTGAGCAAGAATCGGAAACTGCGATTTTGCATGTCAGTCATTGGAAAAATCAGGAAAACTTAGAGATGGTCAATTGGTGTCTGGCAATTCTACAGCAGCTTGCATCACTGTGCATGGTAAATCAAAGTCATTCAATATCAATCTGTAGTAAACGGCTTATCCCTTCTCATAAAACACATCAGAACATCGAAAAGTGTGATGGTCATCTATTACTTTGAAATTTCAACATCATCAACATGTTCTAAAACCCATAACCAAGCCAATTTCATCGTTATTCACTGCTATATTTGAGCTAACAAGACAGTCCCTGAATCATTGCTTCACAGGCACCTACAGACTTTGAATTTAGCTCGTCAGTCTCGAAAATTCATTCTGATGCCCAATTGTTTCAATGACTGAAAAGCACTGTATCAACAATAAATAAATGTTCGTTTAACGTTTTTATATTTAAACAACTGATTTTCGATCAATCAATTAGAGCCATATTACAAACAATCAAGACAATGTCTCAATCAGAAACAAGCTATGGACAGGGATTTTTGAAATTTTTTGGATTGATTTTTCTAGTCATCGGCCTTGTTATTTCTGGATTCGGGGCAGTCAGTGTTTACCAAAGTCTAGTAGCAAAACAGTGGACGCCTGTCCCTGCAACACTACATGACATAAAATTAAGCACATCTCGTTCAAAAAACGCCTATACTTATAAAGTAGAGGGACAGTTCAGCTATCAATTCAATGGCAAAACGTATTTATCAAACCAGCTTGATTTTGAATCAGGAAAAGACAATATCGGGGATTATCACAAACGATTCTATAAGCTTCTAAACGATCACAACAAACAAGAAAAACCGATCACTGCGTTTGTCAACCCTGAGAACCCAGCACAAGCCGTCATCAATCGTGAAATCCGCTGGGAAATGCTGGGTATTAATGCAATATTTTTACTCGTATTCGGAGGCATTGGACTGGGAATACTGATTCTTGTCCACTCAGGAAAGAAAAAACAAATTGAAGAACAACAACTAAAAAAACGATTTCCTACTGAACCCTGGCGCTGGAAACCAGAATGGAAGAATAATGAATTTAAATCGAACTCCAAGTCCGGTTTTTGGGCAATTGCCATTTTTGCCTTGTTTTGGAATGTAATCAGCACGCCTATCAGCTTGATGATCATTCCTGAACTGTATAGCGATAAAGACTGGAAATTATTGATAGTGATGATTTTTCCGATTCTTGGCATCGCTTTGATTGCAGGAACAATTATCTACTATTTGAGATGGCGAAAATTTGGAGATGCAAAGTTAACTCTTAAACAAACACCATTAAAAATAGGCGGCACCAATCAGGGTCATATTCTGATTCCTACCGATATCAACAATACAAAAAATATTTTGGTAACTTTAACCTGTCAACAAATTACAACCAAAGGATCAGGTAAACATCGCAGAACATCCGTTAAAACGATTTGGCAAGACAATCAAACAGCGAGTCCACACCGGGCAAAAGAAGGTAGTCGATTAGACTTCAATTTCAAAATCCCGAGCAAACTACCACAAGCCCAAAATGGAAGCTCCAAAAACCGGATTGCCTGGCAACTCAAAGCTGAGAAGGATATGGAAGGAGTTGATTTAAGTTTGGAATTTGATTTGCCAGCATTTATTAGATAAATATTTAACTTTAAAGCCTATAAAGTCAATTTTTTGTTTGTAAGTTTCAACTTTAACCATCTATTGCTAAACATTTCTTACTAGTAGACATCTATTATTTATTTACTATTCTTAAGTTTAATACTCATTACATTTAAATGATAATTAACGGACCTTACTAATCTAACAAGTTACTTTTTTTCGCCACAATACACCTTAATACTTCCCATTTTTCGACCACTGACCATATTG
>JAHZJL010000003.1 GCA_022600935.1 Gammaproteobacteria bacterium | reverse complement strand
CTGTCTGCTAGCCGTTGCTTTTCTTTTTCTTGCTGTTGTTTGAGTGTTGCCAGTTTTTCAGCTTCCTGTTTTTTTGCCTGGTCAATTTTCTGTTGTTCGTGTCTGGCTTGCTGAATGCGCTCAAGTTGCTGTTTTCGTCGTTGTTCCAGTTGGTTGATTCGTTTTTGTTCGGCGATGCGCTGTTGTTCCAGCTGATGTTGACGCTGTTGCTCAGCCAGTCGTTTGTTCTGCTCAATTTTCTGTAACTGCTTGACTTCTTCAATGACTTTGGATTCATCCAGTGACGTTGCCTGGATGACTTCTGGCTGAACAACAGGTTGAATCGGCTTTGGTTTGGATTTGAAGTTCACAAAGAACAGGCTGAAAATGACCAGATGCACCAGTATTGCCAGGCACGCGGGTACAAAGTATTTGCGAATCGATTTAGCCATTATTCAACCGGACGTGTCATTAATCCGACATCAGCAACACCGGCTTGTTTTAGTGAGGACATGACAACCACAATTTTGCCATAATCGACAGCTGCATCACCTCGCACCAGCACTTTGGTTTGAGGTTTTCTGCGAATCAGGGCCGCGACCTTAACAGCCAGCTCATCTGCTTCGACTGGAATATTATCAGTGCCTGTACTGTTAAGAAAATACCGTCCATCGGCATCAACGCTGATAATTACAGGCGGAGTATTGTCTGATTGCACAGTTTTGGCTTGTGCCTGGGGGAGATCGATTTCAATACCTGTTTGCAGCAAGGGCGTGGTAATCATGAAAATGATTAATAACACCAGGCTGACATCAATGTAGGGGATGACATTAATTTCGGCAACCGGTCGCCGTTTTTGCAAGCGGTGGTGATTATTTACATTCATGGTGTAAATTCCCTGCTGTCATTCAGGTCTGAATGGCGGTCATTTGAAAACAATCTTGCATCACGGTCAAAATGAGCGGTTACGTCTTCGATAAAATTGGAATATTGGGTATTAAGCCGGTCAATTGCTGTGGTAAAGCTGTTATAGGCGATGACCGCCGGAATCGCGCAAAATAACCCCAGCGCGGTTGCGATCAAAGCTTCCGAAATTCCGGGGGCAACCATTGCCAGTGTTGCTTGCTGAACGTTACCAAGTGCCCTGAACGATGTCATGATGCCCCAAACAGTCCCGAACAATCCAACATAAGGACTGGCCGATGCAATTGTCGCAAGTACAGGGAGTTTGTCTTCAAGCGAATCGATTTCCCGTGACAATGCCACAAACATGGAGCGCCGACTGCCATCAACAATCACTTCCGGTTGATTGGGGAATGTGTTTCGCAAGCGTGAATATTCTTTGCAACCAGCCAAAAAAATATTCTCCAGACCGATTTTTTCGGTTTTTTGACTACGATACTCTTTGTAGAGCTGACTCAGTCCGGTTCCTGAGTAAAAGCGTTCTTCAAATTGGTCGGAGCGCTTGCGGGCTATCCCGAATTCCTCACGTTTGCTCCAGGTTATGAGCCAGGACAGAAACGAGGCGCACAACAGGATGAACATCACTGTCTGGACAACTAGGCTGGCTTCTGAAACAAGTTTGATAATCCAGTGATTAAACATATTTTTTCAGCTCGGTTTTGATGGAATCCGGAAGAGAGCAAGGTCGAAACGCGTCAATATCGATACAAACGATAACAATCTGCGCCTGACATAATACTTGTGTGGGTTCTGTATCGGGGTTGATTATACTTTGCTTGAAAGTAATGCTGGCACCTCGGTAGCTGCTGATAATCGTATCGACGATCAGCGCCTGATTGAACAGTGCAGGGGATTGATATTCAATATTGATGGATTTTACCGCAAATACAATATTGTGCTGATCCCTGAGCTGATCCTGTTCAAAACCGTATTGCCGCAGCCACTCACTGCGAGCACGTTCAAAATAGCGCAGATAATTGGCATGATAGACTACGCCACCGGCATCGGTATCTTCGTAATAGACCCGTATCGGCCACTGAAAATGATTCATTGTTCGAACAAGTCTCCGGTTTTTCCTGTCTGAGTTGTTGTGTCTGAAGAATGTTGCGACGGAGGTTGTAGTCCAAAATGCAGATAAGCTGTACGCGTTGCTACACGTCCGCGGGGAGTACGCATGATAAAGCCTTGCTGGAGCAGGTAAGGTTCCAGTACATCTTCGATAGTTCCGCGTTCTTCGCCGATTGATGCTGCCAGTGTGTCCAGACCGACCGGGCCACCATCAAATTTTTCTATCATGGTGTTCAACAAGACTTGGTCCAGGGTGTCAAACCCGCAACTGTCTACATTAAGCATTTCCAGCGCTTCCCTGGCAATCGACTCGTTGATAATGCCGTTATGGCGCACTTCGGAATAATCCCGGAGTCTGCGTAACAAGCGGTTGGCAATTCGTGGTGTGCCCCGTGAGCGTTTAGCCAGTTCATTAGCGCCTGGACTGTCCAGCTCGACGTTGAGTATTTGCGCTGAGCGTGTCACAATCCGCGACAATTCTTCAACGCTGTAAAATTCCAGCCGTTGCACGATGCCGAATCGATCGCGGAGTGGAGACGTCAGCAGTCCGGCCCGGGTTGTTGCGCCAACCAGGGTGAATGGCGGCAGATCAAGCTGAATGGAGCGTGCTGCCGGGCCTTCGCCAATTAAAATATCAATCTGGTAATCTTCCATGGCAGGATAGAGGATTTCTTCAACTGCCGGGTTGAGGCGGTGTATTTCATCAATGAACAACACATCGTTTTGTTCAAGGTTGGTCAGCAATGCTGCCAGATCGCCAGCTTTATCCAGAACCGGGCCCGAGGTTTGGCGTAAATTGACGCCCATCTCATTGGCGATGATATGAGCCAGAGTGGTTTTACCAAGACCGGGAGGGCCGAAAATCAGCACATGGTCGAGTGCTTCATTGCGGTTGCGTGCGGCCTGGATGAAGATTTCCATTTGGGTTCGCAGACGCGGCTGACCCACATAATCAGCGAGCAACCGAGGGCGGATAGCCCGATCAATAGCCTGCTCATCTGATTGTTGTTGAGCTGAGATAACGCGATCTGCTTCAATCATTCGCTATGGTTAATCAGAAGTCGATGGATTTGCTGGTTGAATCAAGGCTTTGCAGTTTGCAGTGAAATGTGACTCAATCATCTGACAACTGTATTAGAAAATCGTTTAGAATAACCCAATAAAACATAGAAAACAAAAGGCATTTCAGAATAGCATCATTATATAGTGTTTTGCTTTCCGAATGAATTGCAAGCGCTCTGGTTACGGATTTGAGTTGACCCTGTGAAATTGTACATCAGTGTGATCAGTGTGTGACTGATTTGATACAGCCCTTGAATTTTGTTTCATTTTACACTGTAAACGATACGCTCATAAAACCAAAATGCCATGAATGTCTGCTTTGTGTCAGGTATTCATCTTTACTGTAAGCCTGTTTGCTGGTGCAGAATGTTATATACAACAGACCTGAACAGGTACCGGAGCTAAAGCAATGTGGAATGTTCCACTGTTTGAACTGAATTTTGATGATCAGGAATCTGATGCAGTCCAGCAGGTTATCGACAGTCGTTGGCTGACAATGGGTGATCGGATTCAATCCTTTGAATCGCAGTTCTCCAGTCTGATAGGCAACTCAGTGTATGCAACGGCAGTATCCAGTTGTACTGCTGCCTTGCACATGGCTTTACTGGCTTTGGATATCAAGCCGGGTGATGAAGTGATTATACCGGCTTTGACGTTTGTTGCCGATATCAATGCAGTGGTGATGACCGGAGCTACACCGGTTCCTGCTGATTCGGAAGCATTGTCAGACTGGAATGTATCGTGCCGCTCGATTCAAGATCGTATTACCAGCAAAACCAAAGCTGTCATCGTTGTACATTTTGCTGGATATCCCTGTGAAATGGAAGCAATTTCAATATTATGTAAAGAGCATCACATCGCTTTGATCGAGGATGTTGCCCACGGACCAGGTATTCTTTATCGGGGGCAACAGTGCGGAAGTTTCGGGCAGGTCGGGTGCTTCAGTTTTTTTACCAATAAAAATCTGTCGATTGGTGAAGGTGGTATGTTCGTTACTGGTGATCCGGAATTGCATCAAAAAGCCTTATATCTGCGCTCTCATGGCATGACAGCGCTGACTTTGGATCGTCACAAAGGGAGAGCAGTTTCATATGATGTCATCCAGCCAGGATTGAATTACCGTATGGATGAAATTCGCGCCGCCATCGGCCAGGTTCAGTTGCAAAAGTTGTCAACTGCAAATGCCAGACGCGGGGTATTGGTCTCACATTACATACACTGCCTGAGTGCTTGTGATGGTGTGACTATTCCGTTTTTGGATTACATTGGTCAACAGGGCAGTCAGCCTGCATATCATATTTTTCCTGTGTTACTGGCTCCTGAATATCATCGCCCAACAGTCATTGAAGGCTTGAAGCATGAAGGCATTCAAACCAGTATTCATTATCCGTCATTTCGTGATTTCAGTGCTTACCGCACATACGGTTTTGCAGCAACGCCTGTTGCAGATCAAATTTCCAGGCAGGTTTTAACTTTGCCTTTGTTTCCCGGTATGACATTCGAGCAAGTCGAACTTGTGACAAACACACTGAAATCAATCATTCAAAACATGGAGCACAACCATGCAACCAGTGCTTGAACTGATTGGCCGCTATCAAGCGTTGTTTGAGAATGACATTGCAAGATATGAAGATACCCTGAAAACACTGGTAAATGCTTCCTCATTTCTGGTTCTGGGTGGTGCCGGAACAATTGGCCAGGCTGTGGTCAAAGAAATTTTCCAGCGTCAGCCCAAGCGATTGCATGTGGTCGATATCAGTGAAAACAATCTAGTGGAACTGGTTCGAGATATCCGCAGTTCGTATGGCTATATTGATGGAGACTTTCAAACCTTCGCTCTGGATATCGGCTCGACTGAGTTTGACGCCATGCAGAGTAACCTGGGTCCGTATGACTATGTTCTGAATTTGTCAGCATTGAAACATGTGCGTAGCGAAAAAGACCCCTATACCTTGATGCGTATGATTTCGGTAAACATCGACAATACCATCAAAACCCTTGCCCAGGCAGCTGCGATGGGCGCCAGAAAATATTTTGCAGTATCAACTGACAAGGCGGCTAACCCGGCCAATATGATGGGCGCATCGAAGCGCATTATGGAACAGTTTTTAATGCGTGATAGTTCACTGATTCCAGTGTCCACGGCCAGATTTGCCAATGTGGCGTTTTCAGATGGCAGCTTGCTGCATGGATTTAATCAGCGCATTCAAAAACGCCAGCCAATTGCTGCGCCAAATGATGTTAAGCGATATTTCGTTACTCCCAAAGAATCTGGAGAATTATGCCTGGCGTCATGCCTGCTGGGTGACAATCGGGAAATTTTTTTTCCAAAATTAAATGAAGATTTACATCTGGTCAGTTTTGATATGATTGCCAGGCGTTATCTGGCCAGCCTGGGTTATGAAACTGTCGAATGTGACACTGAACAGCAGGCCAGAGACGTTGTAGAACAATTTGCTGCTAACAAGCAATGGCCGTGTTATTTTTCAGGCAGCGATACAACGGGTGAAAAAGCCTATGAAGAATTTTATACAGAAGATGAAGAGATTGATTTACACCGATTTGAAACGATCGGAGTGGTTCAAAATGCGCTGACTTTTGATTCAAATAAGTTGAATCAGTTTTGCAACCAGATTCAGGAACTCAGAAATTCCGGTCAATGGGTCAAGTCTGAACTGGTGGAATTGTTTCAGGAGCTTGTGCCTGAGTTTATGCACGAAGAAAAACAACGGTTTCTCGATCAAAAAATGTAAAATCGATGGTTGATCGATAGTTTTATTAAACGATAAGGAACAGAATGTGTTGAAAGCTGTGATTCAGGCAGGTGGTCAGGGAACCCGATTGCGGCCTTATACCATGATTTTACCCAAACCATTGATGCCTCTGGGCGGGGTTCCAGTGATTGAAGTGATGTTAAAATGGTTGCGACGTAATGGTACTGAACAAGCCTACATTACGACAGGTTATCTTGGCCATTTAATCAAGGCGTTGTGCGGAGATGGCAGTCAGTGGAATATGAACATCGATTATTCCATTGAACCTGAGCCATTGGGAACAGTCGGGGCACTGACTCTGCTCAAACAACAATTGACAGAAACATTTTATGTGATGAACGGTGATTTGCTCACTGATCTCGATCTTCATGCGTTCAGAGACTTTCATCGTCAGCATGGTGGGATGTTGTCTGTCGCGACAACATTGAAAACAGTGAAGGTTGATCTGGGTGTGCTGGAGTTGTCAGGAGACACAGTATCGGCATTCAGTGAGAAACCGGTTCTGGAATATACCGTGAGCATGGGCGTGTATTGCATGGAGCCTGATGTGTTGGAATTGATTCCCAGCGGAATTCCCTACGGGTTTGATGACTTGATGCACCAGATGCTGGATAAAAACCTGCCTGTTCATGTTTACAAGCATAATGGTTTATGGATGGATATTGGCAGACCGGAAGATTTTCAAAAGGCGCAGGAATCCTGCGAAAATTACGAACAACGCATGTTAGGGGTTTAAAATACTGGCTGACAGATGCTATACAAGTCCTTTTGCTTTCTGACAATGTTATAGTCTATTCGTAGAACCTGTCGGTTATTTTAATTGACAGCTAAATCCTAGAGAATCGAAACATGTTTAAACGACTGTTTGACTTTGTAGCAGCTTTCGTAGGATTGCTGATTGCTTTTCCGTTGATGATGTTGATATTCATTCTGGTCAGACTGGATTCTCCGGGGCCGGTGATATTTTCACAGACCAGACTTGGTAAAAACGGGAAACATTTTTTAGTTCACAAAATTCGAAAATTCCCGTCCAATACAGGAACTTCAGGGTCAGGTGTTACCGTTGCCGGTGATGTCCGCATGACCCGTGTTGGCCGGTTTCTTGAGCGAACAAAACTCGATGAATTACCGCAATTGTGGAATATCCTCAAAGGCGAAATGTCATTTGTCGGCCCACGTCCTGAAAGTCTACGATATGCCGATCTGTTTACAGGTGAGTTTGAGAAAATTCTCGATTTTACCCCGGGAATTTTCGGACCCAATCAGATCGCTTTCAGAAATGAATCTGACATGTATCCGGCTGATGAGGATCCGGATTTATTTTACCGGCGTGTCCTGTTTCCACAAAAAGCCAGAGCAGATCTGGCCTATTTCAATCGCTGCAACTGGTTACGGGATATTCAATGGATCATCAAAGGGGTCTGTGTCAGCCTCATAGGAGCAGTACACTGGCGGCGATTAATCGGTTTGCATGCTGGCGTCATCCTGCTGGATATACTTGCTGTTGAAGCAGCCTGGTGGCTGGCTTATCTGTTGCGTTACAGTGAAATCCATGACAATTTTATCACCCCATTATCAGTCACAGGTGCCTGGCTGTATCCTCTGTTAGTCGTACCTGTTCTGCTGATCGGTGGTTGTTATCAACGTCCTGCCCGGCATTTTGGAATCAATGACGCAATACGGTTGTTAAAAAGCGCAGCCATGGGTTGGGGGCTGGCTGCTTTTGTGTTTCTGGGCTATTTTTTTCGTAATCAATCCTTGTTACTTGCGCCCTTGGGGTTGCTGATCAGCTTGCCGCTCATGACCACCCCAAGGCTCTGGTATCGTGACTACTGGTATAAAAAAGCGCGTCGAGGCAAGAAACACAAAGATTTACAACATGTTCTGATTTATGGCGCAGGAGATCAGGGGAGTGCTTTGGCGTCATTACTGGACCACAGGTATCATCGCGCCAAGTTAATTGGTTATATTGATGACAATTCAGAATTAAGAGGGCGTTTTATCCGGGGCTTCAAGGTGTATGGTATGGAACGCGATCTACAAGCCATTCATGCCCGTCACCGCATCGATCAGCTGTGGTTCAGTTTTATTCCCGATAAGCAAAAATATAAACGCATCAAAACCATGTGTTCAGAACTCAATACCGATCTGGTCATTCTGCCACTCACTGAACCATTTGTTCAACTGGCTGAAAAGCGCTCTAATCAGGACAGCAATCAGGCTGAATTAACACTTGAAGAAACCCTTGAAGACACATCTGTGCAAAGTGCAGCCGTGATCAGCCAATTTGAAGAAAACCGCTCGAAAATCACCCACTGATCAATTCGGTACACCGCTCAATCAAAGTCATTATTCAGTTGTTATGGCTGATTGCTGTTCCAGGCCATCACAGGTACCACAGAGATACTGTTTTTTGGTGATCCTTCGAGAATTTTATCGCTGTAGACCAGGTATACCAGGGTGTTTCGCGGTTGGTCATAAAAACGCATGACTTGTAGTGTTTTAAACATCATCGAGGTTCTTTTTTTAAAGACTTTTTGAGGTTTACCTGGATTTTTAAGTATTGAGTCAGGTAGATTGATGGAGCCGGTCTGTTTACAGTCCAGCGATGCATCGGAAGAGTCTTCCGCAACACCGGTCATACCTTTCAGACCGCCTTTGACTGCATGGCTGTAATAGCAGGTGACACCGGACAGACCCGGGTCATCGAATGCTTCGATGACAATCTTGTCATCGGGTCCGAGCAGTTTGAAATTGATATCAACATGTCCGATTGTGTCTGCAATGATGGAGTGACTGTACATTGCATAGCAGGTGAGGATCAATAAATATCTGGTGGTCTTCATACAATCTCCTAAATAGAGTTTTTCACAAGCCCATTATGTCGGGCTGACGTGTTATAAACAACCGGGTGGTTTAGCCAGGCCGGCATATTTACACGCGAATTTTGCCGGGCCGTCGGGAAATAACCTGTAAAGATACAGACTGTTGCCTTTCTCAGGGCCAAGTTTGGTTTTGACGGCCTTGACGAATAACCTGGCATTGGGCAGATGTTCATATTGAAGATAATATTCACGTATAAAGCGAATGATTTCCCAATGAGCATCTGTGATTTCAAAATCATCAGATTCTGCCAGTTTCAAAGCAACTGATTCATCCCATTGTTCAGAATTTGTTAGAAAACCTTCGTCGTTGGTGTTGAACAGGTTATTTCCAATAGCATGTGACATGATGTTGTATGGTTAACTGGACGAAATCGTCATAGTCAATACAGCGTAATTCAGCTAATCTGGACGATGGCTGAATACCTCGCGCCGTGATATCCGGTTGCAATGCAAACAGCAGGTGTAACTCACTGGCTTCTGTCAGCAACGATTCTGCCTGGTGTTGTGGATTGAGGGCAGTAACCGCGTTTTCAATCAGCAACAAGGCATCATCAGGAGCCATTCGTTGTATACATCTGGCTAGTATGTCAATTGCAGATGAATTGCAGATGTATAATACACTCAACAGTTGATGACCTGGTCAAATTGATTGAGTAGAGTGGACATTTGTGCGCGCTCTACACATTGCACAGTCTGGATCAAATTATCCTGATTTAATCCTCGTTCTGTCAGTGATTCCGCTTCAACGTAGATCGTTTCGATGCCATAAACGGGAAGCGCTTGCATCAATTTGCCATGATCACAGGCCTGGATGTTATCAGGGTGTTGATTGACCACAAGCTGGAAGACAGCATCATCGCTCAGTAACAGGGCAACGTGTTGCTCGAATGCAGCGAGCAGCATCACTTGTTCCAGGGATTCGCGACCCAGTGCTCCAGAATAAACCGGGCGACTGAAAACAAACAGGAATTTCTTCATTTAGAACACCATAAACCGGTCTGCTTCGATCATCGCTTCGGCCATTTCTCCCATACCACCAATTCTGAAGCCGGGTGATGGTTGACATGATTGCCCGGTCTTGTCGGAGTGCAAGCCTCTTAATTGTGCAGCGCTGATGCAAACCAGTAAATCAACGTGATGTTCTCTGGCCAGTTCTGTCCATTGCTGATTGAGATTCAGTGTATCCGGATGGGGTGCAACTGTCGCCAGTGCATTGTAGATTCCGTCCTGATAAAAAAAAATTCGCTTTAACTCATGGTGTTTGAACACAGCATGGCAGAATCGTAAAGCGGTGTAAGCAGACTGACTTTGATAAGGCGAAGAATTAATTTGGACAACAAATAGCATTTCAAATCTGAACACGTTATTTAAATCAACAGTATTTCACAGTGCAAGTGCATAATAGTCTGTTATTATTGGCGATCACTCTCATTTGATCAACTGTCGAGTAACAAGGAAGAAAGGTCATCATGTCGGGTTTTGATGTCGTTGTCAGCCGAACCATTAAGCGTTTTACAGTGACTAATTAGTCATGCATATATTCAACAATTTTATTTGCCGTATCTATTCGGTAGCTGTCTGCAGGCTTTGTGTGCTGTTGATGATTTTGGTTGCTCAACAAGTCCATGCACGGGACGCAATTAACCTGCCGGATTTCGGTGATTCGACCGGGCAATTGATTTCACCCGAAGAAGAGCAGAAATTCGGCCAACAGTTTTTTCAGTATATAACACAAAAAGCTCCTTTAAACAGAGATTTACAAGTTCAAGAATATATCGAAACGCTGGGTCAGCGATTACTGCATAGCAGCGATTTGACCAAAACGCCTTTTCACTTTTTTGTAGTCATGGACCCAGCCATCAACGCGTTTGCCGGACCAGGTGGATATATCGGTATCAATTCCGGTTTAATACTGCGTAGTGAACACGAGGGTGAACTGGCTTCAGTTATGGCCCATGAAATCGCTCACGTCACCCAGCGTCATTTATATCGGGCTTATGAGGCATCCAAGCAATTGTCTATACCAGCGACGATGGCGACGATTGCGTCCTTGTTGCTGGGGTTTGTGTCACCGGAACTGGCCCAGGCTGCATTGATTGCAACCCAGGCCGGCAGCATACAGTATCAGATCAATTTCACCCGGGATAATGAAGAGGAAGCGGATCGGGTTGGTATGCAGATTCTGTCTCAATCTGAATACGATCCAAGACACATGGTCTCATTTTTTCAGACCCTTGAGGCAGCAGGTAGACTCTATGGCAACGGACCACCTGAATTTCTTCGCACTCATCCCTTGACCACATCGAGAATAGCTGATGCGGCGGCACGTGCTGAAAAGTTTCCCAGATTTGATTCCAGTGACGCCTTGAGTTATGAATTAATTAAAATCAAACTCGAATTGGCCGAAGAAGAGAGCGACAAACAGTCAAAATCCACAGAAATCGAGCTTGGTCGAGAAGAGCCTAAACGCGAACCAACTAAAGAGCAGCGTTTGGCAATGAGATACAAGCAGGTGTTAACTGATTTTCAAAACAAACGCTATACTCAGGCTCGTGAAGGCATCAAGGTTTTGTTGGGTCAGTTTCCACGCCAATTGTTGTTTGTATCCACATTGGCGGATATTGAGAAACAGTCTGGTAATCTGAAGGAGGCTGCGCAATTAATGAAATCTGCATATCAGGCTGCGCCGAAGCGCTTGTCCAGCCTGTTGGATTATGCGCAGATTTTAGTTGAAACCAATCAGGCGGAACAGGCTCGAGAACTGTTGCAACTGGCGGTCTGGGATGGTGCCAGATTACCGGAGTTATTTAAACTGCTGGCTGAGACGTACTACAAGCAAAAACAGGTTGCTCAGGCACATCGTTATCTTGGCGAATATCATCTCTTGCGAGGTGAACTAAAGCAGGCGGTGACACAACTCCGTCTGGCCGGTAAGACCGCACAGGATAATTTTTACATGTCTGAAATTGTTGCTGAAAAGCTCAGAACAATTCGCAAGGAAATCAGGGACAGACGAGAAGATAGTTAGTTGAGAGATAATTATCAGTGCGTCACTGATCTCTTTTTTAACCAGATGTCATATTGAATGCCCTGCGGTTTGAATCGGATTAAGATTAGCTGATTCCTCATCGCTGAACAAGCGCGAGACCACGACGAATCTTACACCCAGTGGGATCTCCAGGGAAAAACTCGCTCCCCTGCCTTCTGTTACATCAATGGTTAAATGGGTGTTTTTCCAGTATTCAAACTGATCAGCAGCCATATAAAAGGGGCATCCGTGAATTTCGCCCAATAACACATCACGGCTGCCGACCATAAATTCCGAAGCGTTGTAACACATTGGTGACGAACCATCGCAACATCCGCCGCTCTGGTGAAACATGAGTTGACCATGTTGCTCACGTAACTGATCAACGATGAGTCTGGCTTTGTCAGTAATCGTGACTCGATCAAAAGACATGATTATCCGTAAGTGTCATGCAATTTTCACCTGACCAGAGTCTGTTAAAAGAACCCCAACGGGTTTTTATCATACGACATCAAGATATTTTTGGTCTTTCGGTAATGGTTGAGCATCATTTTGTGAGTTTCACGACCAATACCGGATTTCTTTTGCCCGCCGAATGAGGCATGCGCAGGATACAAGTGATAACAATTGGCCCAGACCCGACCTGCTTCAATACCTCTGGCGAAGCGTTGCATTTGATGAATATCGCGTGTCCAGACACCGGAACCCAGTCCATAGAGTGTGTCATTGGCAATTTCCAGCGCCTCATCGTCACCCTTGAACGTGGTGACACTCAATACAGGGCCAAAAATTTCCTCCTGAAAGATTCGCATTTTGTTATGTCCTTTCAGAACAGTTGGTTGAATGTAGAAGCCTTCGGGGAAATCAGGGTTTTGGTAGGCTTCGCCACCTGCCAGAACCTGCGCGCCTTCCTGTTTGCCGATATCAAGATAATTGAGTATTTTCTCATATTGATCTTTTGATGCCTGAGCGCCCATCATGGTTTCCGGGTTTAGAGGATTGCCCATTTTGATAGCGGCAACACGTTGCAGGCAACGTTCCATGAAGGCATCGTAAATATTTTCCTGTATCAGAGCGCGGGAAGGGCAGGTGCAGACTTCGCCCTGATTCAAGGCGAACATGACCAGTCCTTCAATAGCTTTGTCCAGAAAGTTATCCTGCTCTGACATCACGCTTTCAAAGAAGATATTCGGGGATTTTCCACCCAGTTCCAGAGTGACCGGGATGATGTTTTCAGATGCGTATTGCATAATCAAACGTCCGGTCGTGGTTTCCCCGGTAAACGCGACTTTTTTAATGTCCGGATGAGTAGCAAGCGGCTTTCCGGCTTCAATTCCAAAACCGTTGACAATATTGACGACCCCAGGAGGTAACAAGTCGGCAATCAGTTCCATGACCAGTAAAATCGAAAGTGGTGTCTGTTCCGCTGGTTTGAGAACCACGCAATTACCGGCTGCCAGAGCAGGTGCGAGCTTCCAGGAAGCCATCAGTATCGGAAAATTCCAGGGTATGATTTGACCGACAACCCCCAGCGGCTCGTGAATTTCCATAGATACTGTACTGGCATCAATGTCGGAAATTTCACCGGTTTCAGAGCGTATCACACTCCCGAAATAGCGAAAATGGTCAATGCTAAGAGGAATGTCTGCTGCCAGGGTTTCTCTGACTGCTTTACCGTTTTCCCAGGATTCTGCAATGGCCAGTGTCTCAAGATTTTGCTCGAGACGATCGGCAATTTTGAATAGCAGATTGCTGCGTTCAGTGACTGAAGTGTTTTTCCAGTTCTCTGACGCATGACTGGCGGCAGCAACGGCGTTGTCAATATCCTTGCTTTTGGAACGGGCAATCTGAGCCATGACTTGCCCGTCAACTGGAGAGATATCGTCAAAATACTCACCGTCAACAGGTGCCGACCACTGGCCATTGATAAAATTATCGTAATGGGATTTAAAGTCTGGTTTTTGGTAAGTCATGACATTGCCCCCGAATTCATTGGTTTTGGGATGACTATAAGTTTATCATTATTACAAGATGTATTCAGTATGCTGTAAAAAGCTGTATTGCAAGAGGTTTATTGCAGAGTGCATAGCGGAATGGAGAAAACTGGCTAATCAGAGTTCGAATCAGTCACACTGTCTGCTTGCAGAGATTCCAGATCAGCCAGTTCATTCTCCAGCAAGGTTTTTATTAGCCCTTCAGACGCTTCGAAAACCAGATCATAGACCCGTTCAAAACCAAAATTTCCGCCGTAATAGGGATCAGGAACGTCTTTGAGGTCGAGATGGGGCGCAAAATTTAGAAACAAATGTAAGCGTTCACGATACTGTTCCGGGCAGTCAGCATATAAATTGGCGTAATTGTCCTGATCCATGGCCAGGATATAATCAAATGTTTCAAAGTCAGTTTCGTGTACTTTTCGGGCGCGTTGTGAGCTCAAGTCGATGTTGTTTGTGGAGGCAATTGACATCGATCGCGGATCAGGAAGTTCACCGATATGGTAAGCATGGGTCCCGGCTGAATCGATATGGATCAATTCAAGCACGCTGGCAGTTTCCGCCTGTTTTTCAAAGACACCTTGTGCCAGAGGAGAACGGCAGATATTACCCAGGCACACAAAAAGAATTTTGACGACAGGTTCCGGTGCTTGATCCTTATCTTTCATAAATGGAAGTATATATGTGAAGTGTTTTAAAAAATGTCGTATGTCAATGATGGTGTTCTGTCTGATTGGTTTTACAGTTCAAGTAAAAGTCGTTTGGTGACAATTTTTATCAATCACCTTAATCGGCAATTTATTGATAGTGAGGTGAATGGCAGGTTTTAGTTTATCACTATGAAAGTGATTGTATGCTTGCTCAACCTAAGAGCCTGTTCAAGGTTCGCTGAATGATGATGTGCTTTTTCGACCATTGTTGTCTTGCACTGCATCCATTGATGAAGATTTTGAACAGATTCTAAAGGGTTATCCGGTTTTTTTCTGTCGTTGTTTGATCAGCTGTTCAACTTTGAGTAAATCGTCAGGTGTATCCACGCCAATTGCAGGTTCAGAGAAAACCTTGGCAACTTTAATTGATTCACCGTACCACAACATGCGTAATTGTTCGAGTTTTTCAAGTGTTTCCAAAGGGGAGACTTTCATAGAGGTAAACCGTTTCAGGAATTGAGCACGGTAAGCATACAGGCCAAGGTGACGGTAGTGGATTTTCGATACTGTTTTTTTGCTGATCGAAAAAGAATCACGATCCCAGGGAATTGTTGCTCGGCTAAACAGCAAAGCATAGTTGTTTTTGTCGGATACGACTTTCACAATATTGTTGTCAAACAATTCCTGCTTGGAATTGATCGGTGTGCACACTGTCGCAACATCAGCTCTTGTTTGAGAGTGCAGGGCATCAACCATGGTTTTGATGTGCTTCGGAGCGACCAGAGGTTCATCCCCTTGTATATTGACGATGATGGTTGAATCCGGCCAATCATTTGTTGCAATCACTTCCGCAATACGATCAGTGCCGCTGGCATGATCGGGGCTGGTCATGACAGCCTGGAAGCCGGCATTGATGACAGTTTCCATGATGCGCTCATCGTCAGTTGCAACGATAACCTGCTCCGCTCCTGATTCTATGGCACGCTCACAGACATGAAGTATCATTGGTGTTCCATCAATCGGCTGCAGTGGCTTGCCGGGAAACCGGGTTGATTCAAATCGTGCCGGAATAACGACTTTGAACTGTATTTCCATGTTGATTCGTGGCGTAGAAAACGAGCTGCAGGTTAGTGCGAATTATTTAGGTAATGCATCATATTCTTCCAGACTCAGCTTTCGGGCTTCATCCGGGAGCATGACCGGGATATCGTCATCAATGCGATATGCCAAACGATCTGCTTTGCAGATCAGTTCCTGTTGTTCTTTTCTGTAGATCAGTTTTCCCTTGCAGATTGGACAGGCAAGGATTTCCAGCAGTTTAGAATCGACCATTGTAGTGTTCCAGATGTTGACGAAAACGGGTTTTAAACGAATTATCGATTTGAGCATTTACAACAAGAGCCCACATCGACGGGTTGGCTAAATGATAACATTTGACAGCATCTTTTTCTGTCATAAGTATCGGCTGGTGGTCGTTGAAAATAAGATCAGCTGCTTTAAACATGTGATGGTCCGGAAAGATTCGAGTGTCAAATTCAATATCAGCCACTTCCAATAGCGACAAAAAACGCTGGGGATTGCCAATTGCTGTGACAACATGTACTTTGCTGCCGGACAGGTCAGTTAACACCTGCGTTGATTTGTCGGTAAGATTAACCAGCTGATCCCCACTCACGCGCATGAAGAATGTATCGGTAAGTTGTTTGCCATTACTGATCACAAAATCGACTGAATCAAGCCTGCTCACTGGTTCACGAAGTGGGCCGGCAGGCAAGCAGTAGCCGTTTCCAAATTTGCGGATTCCGTCAATCACAACCAGTTCCATGGTTCTGTTCAAGGCCAGATGTTGCAGTCCGTCATCGCTGATGATGATATCAGTATTGGTTTCAGAGAATAAAAAACGTGCAGAATTGACGCGAGATTGGCCGACTGCAACCGGGCATTGACAGCGTTTGGCAATTAATAGCGGTTCATCGCCGCATTGTTTCGGATCGGAATCAGCATTGACCAGTTGTGGAGTAGGGCTGGAAGCCGCCAGGGAGCCATAGCCTTTACAGATGACCCCGGGGTTATAGCCAAGCTGGCGCAGTTCGTTGACCAGCCAGATTGTCAGTGGAGTTTTGCCGGTTCCACCAACACTGAGATTACCGACAACAATCACTGGTTTATCCAGTATGGTTGAGGTAAAAATATGGTAACGATAACCGAGCTTGCGTAAGCTGACAACACATCGATATAGCCAGGACAGGCCGATTAAAACAATCGGCGGTTTCGATGGCTGATACCAGATGCGGTTAATCCAGTGATAAACCCTGGAAAACAAGTTTAAGGTTATTCTCCAACGACTGCAGCAGCAAAACCGACATTGGAAATACCGGCGCGTGAGGCAGCTTCAAGTGCCGTCATGACAGACTGATGCGGGGTATTTGCATCTGCATTGATCAGCAGCTTGAGAGTGCGTTTCTCGCGTGCCTGATCCAGCACAGCCTGGGTTAGATCTTCCAGGGAATTTCCAACCAGTTTTTTCTGATTGACATAATAATCGCCATTTGCTGCAACTGACAAAATGACTTCCATGGATTTTTCCTTGGGTTGACTGTCTGTGACTTCCGGTAATTCGATGAACATTTCGGTTTTTTCATCGAAGGTGGTTGAGACCATGAAAAAAATCAGCAATAAAAACACCACATCAATCATTGGTGTCAGATTGAGTTCCAGTTCAGTATTTTTTTGCGGTCTGAAATTCATTGAATTTCCCCTTCACGATCGCCTTCGATTCCTTCAACCAGACGTAACGCATCTTCTTCCATTTTAAGCACAAGATAATCGACTCGGCTCTGAAAATATCGGTAAAAGATCAATGCAGGAATTGCTACACAAATTCCGGCAGCGGTGGTGACCAGAGCTTCTGAAATACCTTCAGCAAGAACTCCCGGATCACCAACACCTTTGGTGACAATGGTTGAGAAAACCTTGATCATCCCCAGAACTGTACCCAGTAAACCCATCAGAGGGGAGATTTGGGCGATGGTGCCCAATGCTTGAAGATTGCGCTCCAGTTCATAGACTTCCTGACGACCGGCTTCAGTGATCGCTTCTTTCATGATTTCCCGACCATGATGGCGATTGATCAGTCCCGCTGAAAGCACGGCACCCAACGGTGAACCGTCACGTAATGAGCGGACTTTATTACCGTCCAGCTGGTTATCCTGATACAGTCTCCAAACCTGAGGGAGCAAATCGCGGGGCAGTATTTTCTGTTTGCGTAAAGCGATCAAGCGATCAACAATAATTCCAGCTGCGAG
>JAHZJL010000040.1 GCA_022600935.1 Gammaproteobacteria bacterium | reverse complement strand
TCTCTGGCCTGTTGTTGTAACTCTCTGCTCGACGATAACCCCAGCTCTCCAACAACACTCTGGCCAGATTATGAAACGGATTGACATTATCCAGAGCTGGTATACAAATCAACACCTCCCAGGTTACATCCGGGTGATGTTGTTGTCGCAGTAACGGAACCAGCCCGGCCCGCACCAATGACGATTTACCTGTTCCTGAATTACCAACCAGAGCGACTAACTGATTGTTTTTAACTTTCTCCAGTAATCGTTCAGCCATCGACTCCCGGCCAAAAAACAATGGAGCATCTTCTTCTCGAAAATAGTTTAGCGCTCGATACGGGTTACTCAATTCATGTCGTTGCGGTAATGCATCCAGATTAATCGCTTGTCCTAGAACAGTCTGAGCTAATCGGATCAGGCCTTGTTGACTTGGGCCTGAGCGAAAATCAAGAAAATTATTCAATAAGAGAAAACGTGGAGCATTTTCCAGGTTAGCACCAGGCAACAGGACCGGAATCACCAGGATAGAATCGTCTGAATGTGTTGTTGCCTGAGTATCTAGAGCCAACATCATTTCCAGATTTTGCCAACGACCTAAACCGTGTTTGCCATAAAACACTGCCACTGCTTTGCAATTGATTAATGCCTGTTGAATCTCATCAAATCAGTGTTTTCCAAGAGTCAAGCTCTCCCGGTCAATAAACGTATTCAGTGCTTGAGGCAATTGTTGTAGCTGCTGACGAATCTCGCTGACCACGACATGATCCAGGCTGTTATAGCTTAGAAATAAATCAAAATCTGGCTGAGTATCATTCATGCAAATCTATTGTTTTAGCGACACTGATAATCTGTATTTTACATAACTATTATTCAGTTAGATTGGATAAAATTTGGATATTACTCATTAAAACCAAACTGTGTACAGATGAAAAAAAGCCTGTAATCTTATAAAAATGATGAATGGGGATATCTTGCAATACCTCAATGACTCGAAAAACACCAAGAGGTTGGAAAAGCAAAGTTTAGTAAAGACCGTCGAGTCATCATCAAGATATCAAGCAAAAATTTGTTTTCAATATATAAGAACTTGTCAAAATCTATAACTGCTTCTAAAACAAATTCACCCCCTGAATATTTAACGTTACACTGTAAACGTGTACACATATTTAGTGTTTCTAAGCCATGAAAAATATCACTCTTAGTGCCGACGAAAAACTCATAGAAGCCATGCGCCAGCGTGCGTTAGCCGAGCAGACAACGTTGAACGCCAAGTTTAGGGAATGGTTGGAGGATTATGTGAATCGCCAGCAAGATGCACAAGATTCAGCAGCGTTGATTAGTGAACTGCGCGCTAAATATTCAACCGGAGGACGCAAATTTACCAGAGAGGTAATGAATGAGCGCTGACAGTCTGCTTGATACAAATGTGATCATTGTTCTGCTCGATGGCACACAACCAGACAAGTCTCAGCGTGCTGAGCAACTGGTGTTATCCGGCTTGCAAACACGCAATTCTTGCATCAGCCAGCAGTTGGTTCAGTAAACACTGAATGTTGCGACCCGCAAACTTAAATTTACCAGTGAAGATGCAAAACGCTTGTTAAAACTGACATTGCTGCCGCTCTGCGAATTTGTACCGATTGCACAATTGTATCACCGTGGACTCAGTATACAATCGCGCTATCAATACAGCTTTTACGATTCCCTGATTATTGGCGCTGCGCTAGAGATTGGCTGTAAAGCACTGTACAGCAAAGATTTGCAAGACGGACAGGAAATCGACAACCTGCCTATTTGCAACCCGTTTAAAGATTGACTAGTCAATGTCTATTCCTTCAAATATTCCGCATCACAATCATCACTTGAAGTAAGCTAATTTAGCAAGATTCTGATTGAAGGAATATTTAAACCATAATAAACTAAGTTAAACTAAACTTAATAGGTGCCATGATGAAAATGATCAATATTCATGAGGCAAAAACTCATTTATCCAAAATAGCTGAATCTGTTGCGGCAGGTGATGAAGTGATTATCGCCAAAGCCGGAAAACCCATGATGAAATTAACCGCATATCAACAACCACCTGTCAAACGACGTTTTGGTTTGTTAAAAGGTCAAATCGAAATTTCTGATGACTTTGATACTGCATTACCCGATGAGGTACTTGATCGTTTTGAAGGACAAGACTGATGCGCTTGTTACTGGATACCCATATCGTGATATGGGCTTTGCAGGATAATGAAAAACTGGATCAAAAATCACGCAAAACGATTGAACAAGCAGATGTTGTTTATGTCAGCGTTGCCAGTTTGTGGGAAATAGCCATTAAATCTGCATTGGGCAAACTCAAATTCAACTTGCAACCTGATGAGTTACAGAAAACAATTAAAGACAGTGGATTTGAAATCCTGGCAATTCAAGCTGAGCATATTGTACCACTCTACAATTTACCTAATCATCACCGAGATCCATTTGACCGCATTCTAATGGCTCAAAGTCTTAGTGAACCATTATACCTGGTGACCCATGACCAGCAATTTTCAGATTACAACCTGCCATTGATATTAGTTTAAAGAGAGATGCTGCTGGAAACTAACAATTTCCAGATTGACAAACAATGCGCCAGCAACCACAGCGGCGTGGGTAAAAAAACAGCGAACATCATATTATGGTATGGGGTCAGCTCATCTAGTAAAACCAGTGACAAGGTAGTTGCAACGATGAGTATATCGCCCAGTCCGAACAGATTTGCAGCCCAGGTTCGTTGAGTTCCATTAATGTCAACAACCACCGAGAAAGCTGCGAACAACCCCAGAAATCCGGCACAGACATGCAGCCAGACACCTGCACGTTGTCGTTTTCGTAACAAATAACCTGTTCTGATAAACCCGTCAAAATTTTCATAATACCCCTCTACACTGCAAACTCCTTACCGTTTAATTAACCTGAACTCTATTTTCAGCTGATTGTTGTAACTGGTTCACAGCTGAATTGTGCAAACTGTGATCATCTTCTGATTGCTCATCAAACCCGATTATTTTTCCTCAATTGTCACTTTATGTTTCTGAAAAGCTGCCGATAGGGATATCAGTTTCCCTGAAAATTTCAGGGTGAGGCATTTTCACTGAGATCGGCTACACAAATCAGCCCTCAAAATGTGATGTTTGCCTAAGAACCTGTTCAAGATCTCACTGAATGGCGTATTGCGGCGTTAAACGTGGACTCCATCCATTAATCAAGATCTTGAACAGGTTCTAAGATTTTTCTTTTCGTTCAGCTGGAGAACACAAAGATGCAAGGAATCAGGTCGGTTGTTGGATGTGTGTTGCTTTTGTTTTGTTACTGTAGTCTGGTTCAGGCCGCAGAGACTGAAACCCCGTTAACCCAGCTGACTATACATTTTCCAGGATTATCCAGCGTCCATACAGAAGTACGTGAATCTGATTTAGTCAGTGGTAGCGCAAGCGGACCGATTCTTAAAAAACTCAACTGGAAGAGCGATTCTGTCACGACTGAAATCGAACAAGGGACATTCGATCTGGTCGTTAAAAAAGGTGAAGCAAGACTGATCCTCGACGAGATCAAATGTCTTGATGCCACTTGCACGGTGAATGTGCCACTTGCTGTGCTGACCGTTAATTTTCCCGAGCTGTCTTCTGTCCATACCTCAGTGCGGGTCACTGACGGTATTATGGACAGTGCTGAAGGCGGCGAATCCACCAAAGCCAACTGGAAAAAAGATCAGGCCGAGATTGTGGTACTGCAAGGTGTATACGATCTGCTGGTTAGAAAAGGGGCGTCGTCTCAGGTGATTGATAATGTCCAGTGTACATCAGCGTTGTGCTCTGTCGATGTGCCAATCATTACCATGACCATCGATTTCCCCGGCTTATCTGCTGTGCATAACAGCATCCGCCTAGATGACGGTATCGATCAGTCTGCTAGTGGTGAAGAAGTCAACAAGGCCAACTGGAAAAAAGATCAGGCCAGCATGCGTCTGTTTCCCGGTGTTTACGATATCCATGCCCGTTACGGTGCCAGCTCGCAAGTTGTTGATGCGGTGAACTGTTTGACTGGGGATTGCCAGATTAACCTGCCGCTGTCACAGCTCACTGTCGATTTTCCTGGCTTCAAAGGTCTGCATACCTACGTCAAGCTGACTGACGGCATTTCTGACAGCGCTACTGGAGAGGAAGCGGCCAAGGCTAAATGGAAAACCGATCAGGCCAAACTGGCTGTGTTTCCAGGCGTTTACGATCTTGCGATTGAACACAGCAACTCATCGCTGGTGATTGACGCTGTTAACTGCGTCAACAGTGAGTGCCAAACCAATGTGCCGACTGCCAATTTAAAAGTGCTGTTTCCAGGCATGAGCAAGGTTCACACCTATGTCAAACAACCGGATGACAATAATGACACCGCGAGTGGCGCCCAGGTTGCCAAAGCCACCTGGAAAACCGATGAAGCAGAATTGCAGTTACTACCCGGCATTTATGATGTGCTGATTGAATTTGGTGCTGCTTCGCAAGTCATCAACAATGTCGATTGTAGCGGGCAAACGTGTGAGGTTGACTTATCCAGTGCCGAGCTGACTGTTAACTTCCCGGACATGAAAAGCGTTCACACGTATGTCATGAAATCCGACGGTGAACCTGGTACTGCGAATGGCGAGCAAGTCACTAAAGCCAAATGGAAAACCGATCTGGCGCAGCTCACTGTATTACCGGGTGTTTATGATTTACTGATTGAACATGGCGTGACATCGCAAGTCATCGATAATGTTAATTGCAGCAACGGCAAATGCACAGTTGATGTTCC
>JAHZJL010000039.1 GCA_022600935.1 Gammaproteobacteria bacterium | reverse complement strand
TTGGTTGTCAATGATGCATTTTCATATTGGTTCACAAGTCACGAGTTTGAGCAGTTTCAGCAAAGCTTTGGACGAAGCTGGCCGTTTTTACGCGGATTTGCATCACTTGGGTGTTCGGATATCGACGCTGGATGTCGGCGGTGGCCTGGCGGTTGATTACGAAGGCAATGGCTCGGACAATTTTTGCTCGATGAGTTATTCGATTGAGAGCTATGCACAAACCATCATCGCTTCGGTCAAACGCATTTGTCAGCAACACCGGTTGCCTGAACCGGATATTATTACCGAATCCGGTCGCTTTATGACTGCGCATCATTCAGTGTTGATGACTAATGTGGTCGATATCGAGACCATTGCTGACCGCAATGTGGATCATCTTCCGGATCATTCTGATTGTTCCGGTTTGGAACAGCAAGCAGATCAAATTCTGGATTCCATGAGTCAACTCAGACAGGACTACATTGCAGGTCAGTACGAGCTGCGAGAATTGGCTGACGCAGAATCTCACTGTATTGCGCAACTGAAAACAATCAGGGATCAGTTGAGCGCTTTAAATCTGAGTAGCGCTACGGAACATTCGCTTGCAGCAGAGTGTTTGCTCAATGAAAAACTGGCCGACAAGGTGTTCTGTAATTTTTCATTATTTCAGTCCATGCCCGATGTGTGGGCGTTTCAGCAGCGCTTTCCGATTATGCCGTTGAGCAGGCTTGACGAGATGCCTGACAGGCACGGGGTAATCCAGGATTTAACCTGTGATTCGGATGGTTGTATCAGCCATTATGTTGAACAACACGGTGTTGAAAGCTCGTTACGGTTGCATAAAATAGACAAGAATGAGCCGTATTATCTGGGGTTTTTTCTGCTTGGTGCGTATCAGGAGATTCTTGGGGATATGCACAATCTATTCGGTGATGTCGATACTATCAATATCAGTATCGATGCCAGTGGCCATTGCCATTTTTATTTGCCGGATAAAGGCGATACTGTGGCCGATTTGCTGCGTTATGTGCATTTCGAGCCTGATCAGATACTTGAACAACTCCAACGAAAACTGGACAATGCTGATCTTGCACAGGAATCCAAGCAAATGATCGAACAGTTGTTTCGGTCGACATTGGATTCCGGAACCTATTTGGAGCAAATTTGATGAGAGTCGGATTAATTGGCCTTGGCGCAATGGGTGAGCCGATGGCGCATAACCTGGCATCGACCGGATTATTATATGCAGTGTGGAACCGGACGCCGGAAAAAGCCTGGGTGGTTGCTCAGGAACTCAATGTCTTGCAAGCTGATTCACCGTCGCAGCTGGCTGAATGGTGTGACGTGGTCATCACCTGTGTATCGGCCGACAAGGATGTACTCGAGGTGATTTGGGCATTGATACCTGGATTGGGACCTGGAAAAATCGTGGTCGATACCTCTACAGTGAGTTCGGCGACCGCCATCACTGCATCGAAAATGCTGGAAGATCACGGTGCGAATTTTCTTGATGCACCTGTGTCGGGCGGTGTGGAAGGCGCGAAAAATGCAATGTTGGCGATGATGGTTGGCGGCGATGAAGATGTTTTGGAGCGAGCCAGACAAGTGCTTGAACAGGTTTCAGCGCGAATTGTTTTGATGGGGCCGGTTGGTTCCGGCCAGGGCACCAAGGCGGTGAATCAGGTGATGGCAGCCGGGATTAACCAGGCAGTGACAGAGGCATTGGCTTTCGCGCATGAACTGAATCTGCCGATGGACAAGGTGATCGATGTCATTTCAGGCGGCGCGGCAGGTAACTGGTTTCTCGAACATCGTGGTCCGTCCATGACACATGCACAATTTAATCCGGGCTTCAAACTGGAGTTACATCACAAGGATTTAACAATCTGCAAGCGCATGGCCGAAGAAAAAGGTCTGCAATTACCATTGACTGAGCAGACTATCAAGGATTATCAGGTATTGATGAACGAAGGTTTTGGTCAAGAGGATATATCAGCGTTATATCGTTTAAAACCTTGATGCAGTCAATACTGGAAACAAAAAAAGCGCTGCATGAGCAACGCTTTTTTGATTGGTAAAACCAGTTGCCAGTTAACTAAAATTCCAGTCGGCCTCCAAATGTGAAGCGGTGACTGTCAACATCGCGATACCCTTGTAAGGTATTGTAGGCAACAAACGCAGTTACACCACCGGCAAAGGTTGCACTCAGCGATGCACCTGCCGTGTAATAATCGCGATCCGGTCCTTCAGTTACAATAGAAAACTGATTGCTGTTGCCATCACCCAGAAAACTGGTTGTAATCGTGCGTGCATCATCCTTGAACTGGTGATGCCAGGCACCGTGTATCTGCGGTAATAATACGCCCCAAGGCATACTGAAGGCGTTACTCAAACGCAATCCAACTGTTGTTGGAAGCGAACGGAAGCGTTGCCGGGAAAATCGAGATCCCCAACCCTGACCGCCGCGCTCGCTATAGGAATCGATCTCGTATTCCATATAGTCAGCTCGTGCAAACGGTTCAATGGTTGCGCTGGCCAGAGAGATTTGATACCCGATTCCCATCCCGAATGAATATTGTGAGCCATCGGGATTACCCTCTGCATTGGTGTTGACAGTATCACCATTGATTGAATAATCGATCCTCCTTGAAATGTCTAAATCACTTTCACCGTAGGAAGCGTTGGCATCGACATAAAATCCACTTTCATGGGCAAATGTCGCATAAATGGTGCCTGAGTAGGAATCGGATTCAACACTGCCTGCTGAAGCGTCGACATCAGCATCCGTACTTAGATAAGTAAATGCGGCGCCTGCGACAAAATTATCAGTAATCCGGTAATCTGCTCCAATCGTACCGCCCCAGTTTTCAAAACCAAAACCGAGTTGATTCACTGAGGAATTAACATCACCTGTATTATAGGTGCCGTTTCCCCAGATACCGAGTCGGCCAGAATCGGAAATACCAGCTGAGCCACCTTGCACGCCTGGGTTCAGGGAGAATTTGAATTGTCCTGGTTGTGACTGGTTATTGGCAGCCACCTGAGTGGTTGCCGAACTGAACATAGCGGTGCGGATAATATTCATTCTTGCTGCAATTGCAGCACTGGAAACACTGGCTATATTTGCCATGGTTCGTGTGGATTGCAAACTGGGAACGATCAGTTGTTCTGGCGCTACTTCATTGATGGCATTGGTTAGTTCCAGATTCTCACCGCCTGCAACAACATTTTCCAGTATAAAAGGGTTGCCTCCGCTTGCAATTACGATGTTGTTACAACGAGTCTGGAAGTCTGCATCATTTACATCAGGACCCTGAGCACAAGCAGTTCCAATGGTATCAGCCATATTAATTTTAGTCTGATTGATAGGTGTCGATGCCATTAAATTGGTTGTTATGCCGGATGTTATTGCGGCAATCCCGATCAGTAAAACGGGCTGCCTGGTTATTGTTTTTTTAATCATGTATACCCCCTTTGAAAATCAATAAGATAAAGAAATTAGCTCAGCTAAAATATGAATATGTAAAAATAACTGACTGATTGTCGCTATTTTGCAGGATTACAGACAAAACTACAAGGCCGGATAAAAGAAAAACTCTCCTGCGGCATGTCCTGCATGACGAATCGGTGAATATTCAGGGACCTGGTTAAAATCCTGTTCTTTTGCAGCATCAGCAACCAATGCTGAAACATTGCGATACAATGCCTGGGATTCCATCAGGTCTTTGTTTTCGGACAAGGAGTCGATCAAGGCTTTGGCGAAAATCGAGTGACCACCGCCACCACCGTCTAACACTGGTTCCAGACCACCTGAAGACAAGGCAACGCGAGAGCGTGCATTTAACAACAGTTTTATCCATTGTGCGCGTTTTTGAGCCGTCATCCCGGCTTCAAGACGGGCGATCGAGCTTCGGGTCAACGCACCTGAATAACAGGAGTCAGCAACCACCAGCACGTGTTTGGCAGCAATAATTTTAAGTTGATCGGTGACATTTTGAACCGAAATCCAGTTTGCGGAACTGTCAGGTTCTGCATCGACAGGTAACCAGTGACCCCGGTTATTGACTTTATCCAGTATTCCGTGACCAGCATAATACAGTAATAAATTATCTTTTTCAGTCAATGTCTTGCGGTATTCATTCAATGCTTTCAATATGTCGTAACGGGTCGCATTCAAGAGAACTTTGGTTTTAAATCCATACTGATTCTGAAGAACTTCTCCGATCCCTTTGGCATCGTTGATGGCGGTGTCAAGATGAGGCAGAAACTGGTAGGTGTTATTGCCTATCAGTAAGGCATGGTATTCGCCGAATATTTCTCTTGGTAAAATTTTTGCCAAAACGGGTTGTTGCCTGGCGACAGGCAGGGAGCCGGTAGTGTTTTGAGCGACAGATGTTTTTGGCATTTTTTTGTTGATTGTAAAAGACAGTTCGGAACGTTTCATATTCTTGTCGACAGCAACAATTTGTACCGGAGTTGCAGCTGATTTAAGAGGTACGTTGACTTTAAAATTGCCGCTTTTATCCACTTTACGTTCGACGTCGTTGATAATCAATGACATCAGGCCGCCAGTTGCATAGACCTTGCCGATAATTGCACGGGATTTGATTTCGGGTCTGGCATTCACTGATCGCAAACCGCGTTGAGCCAGCAACGGTGGGTCAATGATTTCGATACGCGGGGCAGTCAGTTTGGTGAGTTTGCTGGTTGCACTTTGTGCCAGAGCGGCTTCTTCCTTTTCACGATCAATTCTGGCCTGCAATTCGGCAATCTGGTCACTTTGTGTTTTTAATGCTTTCTGTTTTTCCTGGTCCTGTCTGGAAAGCATCTGCCACTGATAATTGAGTTCGTCCATTTTGTCGCGCTGAGCCTGCATTTCTTTTTCACGTTGTTGCAAGGCTTCGCTGAGCTTGGCCAATTCAGCATTTTGTTTCGGTGTTTTAGCCTGTTTTTGTTTTCTCAGCAATTTTTGTCGCAGCGACTCCAGTGCAGCTTCTCTTTGATTGAGATTTTTGTTTTGTTCGGCAATTGTGTTTTGGAGTTGTTGTAAGGTTTGATTGGATTGCAGCAACTCCTGTTTCAGGCTTTTTGACTGGGCTTCACTGGAGACCAGTTTAGTTCGCAGATTGTCAAGTTCCCGGCTTGTTTCCTTGGCAAATCGTTCTGCACCCTCTTTGAGAATATTCAGAGTCTGTTTTTGTTGTTTGGCTTCATCTTCAAGAGTGCTGATGACTTGCTGTTGTTTTTGTAACTCGGTTTCTTTTTGTTTTAATTGCTGCTCGAAGAGGGCAATTTCTGCAGGTGACGATGAACCGGTTGATGTTGATTGTTTTTTCTGTTGTAACTCTTTGCGCAATTGTTTGATAGATTGACGTTCCTGGGACGCCTTGCGCCGATTGATGCTGAGTTGGTTTTGAGTTCTGCGTAACTGCCGGTTGGTGGTATCAAGTTGCTGACGTAATTGTGCGGATTCCTGTTGATATTGTTTGGATTGCTGCTGATATCTGGCTGATTCCTGGCGCAATGATTCAATTTGAGCCTGAGTTTGTTCTGCTGTTGCTGCAAACGCGACATCAGTATTTTCCAATCCGGCTGCTTTTCGGTAGAGATTCAGTGCCTTGACTGAATCTTTAGTAACCCCCAGCCCTTTTTCATAAAGATAGCCAAGGTTGACCATTGCCGACGAATAACCTTGATCGGCCGCTTTTTTGTACCAGAGCGCTGCAAGATCGTAATCCGGAGCTATTCCCAGGCCTTTTTCATAAATTTCACCAACATAAAACTGTGCTTCAGCATCGCCTTCGTTGGCTTTGGGTTGCCATGTTTTTAATGCAGTGGCGTAATTGGCTCGATCGAACGCGACATATTCACCCCCTCTGAGCTCACAATTTGCAGCTGTGGTGCGAATTGGTCTGCGTGCAGAAACATAGGTGAAACTTTGTCCCAATTGTCGAATTTGCCCAGGTAACAGACAGTCTACAATTTGTAGTTTATTCACATTGTCCGGAGTGATTTCAGCTTCATCCGAAAACCCGCTGCCACCCGTGGCGCAGCCAGTGATAAGAACGGCAATCACAAGACTGTTTAAAAATAGACTGATATTGTTGTTGATCATACGATGCTTGAGATTGAAAAGCGGATTAGTGTGTCGCATGATAAAGTACCTCAAAAATTTAACCTGCTTGCAAGTTCAGTCAATAAAGTTATCTTGACGGTTAGAGATTTTAAGTCACAATAACTATTCGATGAGTCACTCATAATATATGTGAGTGCAACATTGATTTTGACGCTGTTCAAGCAGAATGTGTAATGACTCATTTTATCCTTATTTAATGCTGACTGAATATCGCATAATTGATCAGTCAGTAAAGGCCTCAATGGTTGCCACTTCCCGCATGTCATGGGCAAAACACAATGTATATTTCTGGCTCTCCTGACAGTTGTCCTGCCAGCATGTGTAGCGCCTGAGAAACAATTGGATCAGCAAGCTGCGGCTTACGGCTTTTCCCGTCATCAATTGCAATCCGGCCCGTTTCTGTTAACAGTATTCAAAAATGGTCCATTATGCAATAACAATCGGCAACATATCTATATCGGTGGAGATGGGAATGCCTGGATCGATCAATCGCATGTCTCATTGAATCCAACTGCCCGTGAGTCGCTGGTTCTGGATTTAATGCATCAAGACGTGATGTCTTCACTGGTGTTAGGTCGGCCTTGCTATCATGGCCAGCATCAGGCTGCTCAATGCCATCCATTGTATTGGACGCATTGGCGTTATTCACACACAATTGTTGAGAGCATGGTTGAAGCTCTCAATCAGTTGCTACACTCATATCCTGAATGCAGAGCCAGTTTCATTGGTTATAGCGGAGGCGGGACGCTTGCAATGTTATTGGCACATCGAGTTGATTTTGCAGATGAGGTTGTGACGATTTCAGGTAATCTTGATGTCACAGCCTGGGCAGATTTGCATGGCTATTCACGGCTTCAGGGATCTTTAAATCCAGCTGAACATCCATCTCTACCAGACTCGATTACTCAAATTCATTTAAGCGGTGAGGTTGATGACAATATACCATTGTCTATTGTTCTGCCTGTGCTGGATAAGCAGCCAGACCCGTTAGTGTTGACGATTCCTGAATTCAATCACAGTTGTTGTTGGCGAACTATTTGGCCTGATATTCTGCAATTACTGGATACAGAATAAATTTGGATTATTTCTGCATATACCAGATTTCCCGGGCCTTGTTGTCTGCGACTTTGACCGCCCAGTGGTCGCAAGTCCAGATTTCATCGATATCCAGCTTACGTTTGATTAACGGGAATTTGCAGTAACGGTCGATTTGTTTCAAGTCAGCGACCGGGTTGCCTTTCAATACCTGGACTTGTACGGTGTGATTCAATTCCAGTATTTCAATCAGGCCATCGTTGCGTTCATGCATAAATCCATTGAGGCTGCTTGCAGCCCAGTCAAACGGGATGGATTGCCATTTGGTTTTGATTTGTAACCGTTGTTGGTCGGTTAACGGTTGCAGACTGGTTGTGAATAACCAGTTCCAGTTTGGGGTTTTGACATTACGGATTTTCCTGTGCATGCAGGTTGCGAGGTCTACAAGGTTTTGCTTGTTGCATAATTCCTGTCTGACTTCAAGGGGTAAAAAATCAGAATACACATTGAGCCGATTCCAGTATTGTTGTGCTTCAGAGGGTCGAGGACGTAATGCGTACAATCGTGCCTGATTGTAAAGCACATACATGGATTCACTGCTGTTTTCCATGCGTTGCAGTTTTTTCATGGCGGTTGGCCACAAATCCATGTCGGCATCAGTTTGCTCGTACAATGCGAGGGCATCGAGCATTTCGATATGTGGATGGCTGGCTGACAATTGCTTGGCCGGAATCAGCGCTGCCCTGGCTTCGTGAGGCTTTCCTTGATAGAGATAGGCAATGGCCAGATTCAGTTTAGCGGGTATGTAATCAGGATCTTTTTCAACGGCAAGATTCAAGATGTTGACGGCTTGCTCAAGATACCCTGCGACATCCCCTTGATCACGAGTGTAATTTTTAAGGAACAATTTTGGAGATTCAAGGCCTGCGATGTTTCCTCGAGTTAGAGAAGTAGCCCTGTTTTCGGTATCGATTGTTAACGGTAGCCAGTAAAACGAACGCTGTGGTTCGGACATTTGTAACCTGGCCTGTTGAATATAACAATGGCCAAGATTGTTTAAAACGGAGCGCCCGGGAAAGGTTTTTTGAAATTCCCGTAGAAAATAGATGGCATCGTTGCAATAGCCGAAATGAGCCAGGCGTGTACCGAAGTGAAAAAAAGCGAGTTGCTCGCTGAGTTGATTGAGTCGTTGACGCAATAACTCAGCCCGATCTTTGGCTTCCGGGTGCGAAGGAGAGACTTTGGTGTTGGTTTGCTGCATCCAGAAGGTAAAAAAATCCTGGTCAGCATGTTTGTTGCGTACCAACTCATCCACAGCATATCCGGCCATTGCCGCATAGATATAACCCTTGTCATCAGCGGCCAGCTCTGCTTGTCTTGCCGTAAAGTTCTGGTTCAGGAATTGAGCGATTTTTTTGGCATCAGAAGTGTTTTGCATAAAGCTTTCCACTTCATGGTGCCAGAAGTCATCGTTGGCCAGATGAGCAAGCTCATGACCGATAACGAAGGCCAGGCGCGCTTGCGCCAGTTCCTGGTCGGCATTACGATGTGCGATTTCGAGTACTTGCTTGGAAAGAACAATATGCCCGTCCGGCAGCGAGATAGCCCAGGCTTTGGTATTGTTGTTAATGACGACCAGCCGGGCCATCCGCTTGCTGTTTTTATCGGCGACGGACAGAACCCGTTTGAATATTCGCTTGGCTTCACCGACTTGTGGGTCCTGCTGCTCAGTCAGCTCTCCGTAAGTCTCGACGTAAAACGCAACCTCACTGCTGAGTTTTGCTTCAGTTGCGGCACTGGAAAGCAATACCAGCATGCTGAAAAACAGCCTTAATACATACTGTTGACTTGTCACAATCATCATCCTTGTATCAGATGAAGAGTCGCTGTAACCCGAGTTCGATTTCTCGTGACAAATTGTGTTGTTCGGAAAGACCGGGTTGTTTGGATAAACGAGTCAGTGTGGTTTTAAGCTTATCGATGGTATTTAATGACAACTTGGCCTCAGACTCATGACCGACTCGTTGTTGCAATCGGACTTCTATAGACTCAAGCGATTGGTTAAGACGTTCCCATTGTTTAGGTTCAACATGGGTAGCCCGGGCAAGAATCCAGGCATTCAGGCTCCATTGTCCAAGTGCATAATAATCCTGATAATCTGATGATTGCCAGTTGATCTTTGGGTTCGATAACAGGGCAGTTGGTAATTGGTTCTCTGCATCCATTAACTGGTTTCTTGAAAACCACAGTCCCGCACCAAATGCTTTGGCAGCATTTGAGTATCCTGAGTGACTGAATCCGTATGTTTCACTCTCCCAGGGTAAGGATAATTGATCTATATTTTTGGCAAGTGTGTCGGCATCCAGAGTGGCTGCGGCGACTACAGAAGCATTCGGATTGTTGATGGTGTAAAGGGTATCCGGCATGTTGATCACAACTGCCATAGCCAGTGATGCCAGCGCCAGCCCCGGTGCAGCAATTTGCCAGGAAAAGCCTGAACTAAACCAGTCACTGATTTTTTGCAGCACGCTGGTTGATCCGGTAGTATGTGATTGTTGTTTGGCCTCGTGTACTGTCTCTGCATGTTGGGCCAGAAATACACTCAGCGACTCCCAGGTTATGTAGCACTCTTCACAGTGATTGATATGAGAAAGCATCATGTGACGCGTTTTTGATTCAACGCGGTTTTCGATAAAAGCACTCATGATATTTTCCGGTGGACATGCGATTTCAACCGTTTTTTTGGTCGCAGCAATGCCTAGTAAAGCCAGTGCTTTATCTTGATTATCAGTCATTTGTTATCTCCAAAACAAGCGATAACTGACGATGATTGAATGATGCAGATTGTTTACGCAGCGATTAAACCGCATTGCTGACACGCAGCTTTCAATTCATCTATCAGATTATTGATACGTTTGTATAAATTACCATTCAGATGAAGCATCTGACTGATTTCCTTGACTTTGAGGCCTTCACAATAACGTAACCTTAACAGCAACCTGTCTTCATGGCTCAGATCAATCTGAGATTTAAGATGGTACAACAGGTTTCTGACAGTTTCGTCCTTGATGACATCCAGTGAATTGTCATTGGACTCAATGTACTCAATCAGAACTTCAATTAATTGTTTTTGATCAACATCAATATTTTCCGGCATGGCATCTTCCGATGAAGCTGTTTCTGCAATCTGGTCTATTCCAACATTGCCTTCTGAGAATCGTGCTTGTTTTGTACATTTTGCATAGACAGTATTGACAACGTCTTCTACTGAAATGTTGTCTTCAATTGATGCATCCGAAAGCAAGACTTCAATAGCTTCTTTTCTTTCGTATTTATCGACTGCATACAATTTGTACGCTTTTTGCCAGATGACCTCTTTTTTTTCCTGCAACCAGGCAGGGGGTCGGTGGTAACCGAACTTCGATCTGACAAAATCAGTCATTAAACGACTGGCAAGCACGGCCACAAAAGTTGCAAAACTGCCACAACCATCCCATCCTCTGACTCTGTTCCAATTCTGGTCTTCCAGTTTATCAAGTACATAGCTGAGTGCCTGGTCAGCCATGTCGCTGTCATTTGGAAAACGCTTTCGAGCCAGACTAGACAAAAAATTCCAGTGATCGAAAACCAGATTTTTTGCAGCCTCAGCAGTTAAACTGTCGTTGGACCGTTTTTTTGATTGCATTGTTCTTCTCCACCACGAGAATCGCTTAAAACACAAGTTATAAAAGAGTTTTGTTTTGGAAAAAACAAGTCTCTATGATCTGCTTTTCCAAGTGCGAATTCAAGGTGAATATTACCGACTCGATTGAACTGAAGCGCTGTTGACAGTTGTCAAATGGGATCTTTTACGTTAAAAGCAGATCCTTAACTTCGATTGAATCAGTTCAATTCCAGCTACATCTATAAAACGAACATTAAATAATAATTTTCTGAAATTGATGAAAAATAATTTCCAACTGAAAAAAGCTTATAAAACAATTGCAAGTTTATAACTTTTTTGCATTAGCCAGATTTTTTGGCACGTTTTATCAAACAACTGAAGTCAGGACATTAAGCGATTCCTTATATAGATCATACAAATTGTGTATAGGATTAGAATGAATTGTATCTGTTCTCAAATAGCCAATTACAATAAAGTTATTTGAAAAAAATATAAATCGCGTGCATTCAGATGTTATTCAAGAGCTGATTCATCGTGCCCCAGTATGCTTTATATGTCTGCGATAAACTCTGAAGATGACGCTTGATGAAAAAAATTCGAATATTTGTGAAAAAAAAAAATTGTTGTTCGTTTATACAGATTGAGTCTGGACGGCTCTTGAAATTAACTAACTAACATTGAAAAGGTAGAGGATTAAAAAATGCGAAAAGTAATGACAATGGCTGTTTTGGGCTTGTTTGTATCTGGAAGTGTATTTGCAGCGGGTTCAGAAATTAAGGGTTCAACGATTACTAACGAATCACAAGTAAAAGAAGCGGCTAACCTTGCGATCAGCACAGGAGCTGGTGAAGCGGTTGCGAACCAGGGCAGCATCAAGATCAAAGGTGCGAAGATCTCTGATTCAAACATCACTAACAAATCTAAAGTCGAAAGAGCGGCTAACCTGGCGATCAGCACAGGCGTGGGTGACACTCGAGCTAACCAGGGTTCAATCGATATCGAGTAATCATTTAACAACAATTCGAGTGTCTGGTGAAACAATTGAAAGAGATCGCCAGACACTCCTGAAATTAACAAGTTAACATTAAAATATTAGAGGGTTTAAAAAATGCGAAAAGTAATGACAATGGCTGTATTGGGCTTGTTTGTATCTGGAAGTGTATTTGCTGCTGGATCAGAAATTAAGGGTTCAACAATTACTAACGAATCACAAGTGAAAGAAGCGGCTAACCTTGCGATCAGCACGGGAGCTGGTGAAGCGGTTGCGAACCAGGGCAGTATCAAGATTAAAGGTGCAAAGATCTCTGATTCAAACATCACTAACAAATCTAAAGTCGAAAGAGCGGCTAACCTTGCGATCAGTACAGGCGTGGGTGACACTCGAGCTAACCAGGGTTCAATCGATATCGAGTAATCGATTTCGATCAATGATTGAAACGGCCGCCTGGATTCAGACTACGCGGCCGTTTATCACATTTTAGAGGTTGGTTAATGTGATTTAAGAAAGCTATTAGATTTTGCAGAATATAAGATCAAGTTTATTGGAAGATGAATTTTTTATCAGTTTAGTGAAATTATTTTTGATAACAACGAATTCCATTTTGCCTAATCTGTCGGTTGGTCTAGTAATTTCTTTCCCCATAACTATTTAACTATCAACATGAGGCTTTTAAAAATGAAATCTTTTTCAACAATTGCGGTTTTAACAGTCAGCATGTTTTTTTTCCTGACAGGATTATGTATAGCTGGATCAAAAGTCAAAAGTACCAATATACTCAATAATGCAAAAATTAAAAATTCTGCGAATATTGCGATTGAAGATGCTGAGGCGAATCAGGGAAGCATTGCGATTAAAGGCGCCAATGTCAGCGGTTCAACAATTGTCAATAACGCAAAAATCAAGAATTCCGCCAATGTGGCGATTGGTTTGGGTGGTAAGGCTGAAGCAAACCAGGGTGCAGTAAAAATTTCCCGGTCAGTGAATGGAGTGACTGTTGTCAATAACGCTGACATTAGTAACTCTGCAAATATTGCTGTGGATGTATTGGGTCTCGGCGGATTGTTTGGCACTGACGAATCCAATCAGGGTTCAATTGTAATCAAATAATGGAGTAGTTCCATGCGAAAGAAGCAATTTTGTAATCACCTGTTATTTGTCTGTATTGTTTTGTTTACAGCGAATGCAAACAGTAACGACTTAAATGACGGAATAGCGATTGACTCACCAGTCGATGATTCTCTTAAGCCGAAAATTAACGTACCGTTTATCTTGATGAAAGCAAAAGCTGCTGAATTTAGAGGGAAAAAAGGTTTGGAAAATGTCCGGCCTGTGATTACAGATAAAAATCAAGGAGACGGACAAGGCAATATAACTTTTGGTGTTGGGTCCAAACTTGCACCTGGAACGACAATTATCAACTCATCTGAAATCAAGAATTCAAATGCGATTTCACGTTAAGCAAAGTAAAAGACTATGAACCAACAGAAATTGACAACCGTAACTACAAGTACAGCCAGAATTGTATCGATTGGTTTAATCGCGGTCATTCTACATGCTTGTGGGGCAAATCCTCAAAATGTCGACCTGGATTTAACCAAATCCTTGCCTGAAGTCAAAACGACAGTGTTTAACCAGTCGATTCGGCAGCTGGGATATGCAAATAAAATATATGGCCGAGCGCCATTGCATGTGATGTCCAAGCCGGTATTCGACAAGACAGGAACCTCTTTACCAACACAAGGTGAGATTCCTCAAGATATTTCGGAAATGGTTAAAAGTACCTTGAATGGTTTCGGCGGAGATATTCTGTATATTCCTTACGATCCGGATTTTATGTTGAACACCGCACAAACCGGTTATTCGCAGTGGGGTGATAAAATATTGCCTGATGTTGTCTTGGTTGGTGGATTGACTGAATTTGATCGAGGTCTGGTGACCAAGGAAGAAGGGACAGATATCAGTGGTAGTGCCGAAGAGCTGGGTATCCCGATGGGTTTGGATTTTGCCGATACCCGCAAGGAGTCTCTGGCACGAATTACCCTGGATTTTAATCTGCTGGATTTTCAGACATTTATCGGAATCCCGTTTATGCAGGCTGTGAATACTATCAATGTCCACAAAGGCTTAGGGATTGATCAATTAGGATTTACAGTGTATGGCCAGACCATTGGTGTACGCGGCAATATCAAGAAAATTCAGGGCAGGCATGCAGCAGTTCGTTTGTTGGTTCAACTGAGTTTGATACAAGTGATTGGTAAATACCAGAATTTGCCATACTGGAAATTGATTCCCAATAGCGAGCCGGATTCAATAGTACTTGACTCCATTAAAGAGGAATTCTATGAAATGGCATATGCGGATCAGGTTGCGAAAATTCAGGAATACCTGTTTCTGTATGGTAAAGATGTGGAAGTGACTGGACGTGTGGATTCGAAAACACAAAGTGCGTTAAGCAGTATTAAAGGACAGTACAGTGTAAATACAGCAAATCCGGTGAGTGAAAAGACTTATCTGGCGTTATTCGAAAATGTTCCACTGAATATTAAAACGCAGGCCAGACGCAAACAAGTGAATGTGATGATTGAAAATTATCAAAATTCTCTACGTGCATCGGCTTTACAGGAAAAACCACCTGTTGCGAGTGTACAGCAAATGCCTGTCGTGAAGGCTAAACCTGAGCAACTGGCAACTGAAATGGGAGAAATCAAAGTTTGGACCAGTAAACAGGATTTTGCGATTGGTGACAAAATGGAAGTATTTTTTGAGGTCACTCAGCCAATGTTTGTCAGAATTGTGACCATCAATTCAATAGGAAAAATGTCAACACTGTTTCCGAACCCTTATCAGAATGACAATTTTGTCAAACCGGGTAAGACAGTTCGAATTCCTCCGTTGGGCTCTCCTGTCAATTTGACAGTTGGTGCGCCTGAAGGCACGGATAAAATTAGAGTGGCTGCTTCATTAACACCAATTACAGCGGATATGTTTCCGATTGGATTAAATGGTGAATTCAAACCTGAAGCAACAAGCAAATATGCAGTTGCAGGCACTGATTTCAATGTGGTAGCAGAAACTTCAAACCAGGCAGCTCTTGAGGTTGAGGGTGGTGGATATGAATAAATCAATCATTTTTACATTAATTCTGATTTTATTGACAGCGTGTGAAACTGGTCCTGTTCGACGCGAAGACTATGTTGCTCAACACCCTGAGTGGGATCCGCAAACGGTTAAATTAATCAAAGCGGGAATGATTGCCAAAGGTATGACAAGAGAGCAGGTTAGAGCGGCATGGGGACGACATTGTTACACATGCCAGGGAACCACAAAAGGGACGTGGGGTGAATCACTTGAGTTTTCGACTCAGGTAGTATTCTTCGATACCAACGGGTTAGTCACTCGTTGGGAACATAAATAAGTCAGGATCCATACGTTTTTAAAATATCTGTTTAGGATTTTTAGAGTTTTTTTAAATACCAGGAAAAAGAGGTTTAGATTCATGAATATCAAGAGCGATTTACATCATCAACATAAACGACAGCTAAGCAAACTGTGTTGTGCTGTGGTGGCAGTCGTATCAGTTCAATTTTCAACTGTTTGTACTGCCGAAGATGTCAAAATGTATAGCAGTGTGCCTTCTGCCGATGAAATGGCTAATCAATTGTTTCCGGGAAGCTCATCTCAAACAAGTAAAAGACCGAAGACACGCTCCATCAGTTTCGACCCGGTTGAAACAGCGACTGCTCCGACTCCACCAGCTGCTGAATCTGTCGGCATCGGATTGCCAATCCAGTTTGGTTACAACTCTGATGAGATAACTGGTGAGTCACGTCCTTATATCGACGAACTAGGCAAAATGTTGTCCAGAGATGATTTACGAACCGAGAAAATCGTCATCGAGGGACACACCGATGCCAGCGGTAGTTCGCAATACAATCAGAAATTGTCTGAACGTCGCGCTAAAGCTGTCAAAGATTACCTGTTTTATAAATATGGTATCGAACGCGACAGACTGGTCATACTTGGTAAAGGTGAATATTCTCCTCTCAGTGGACAGGATCCTTATGCCTCTGTTAACCGCAGAGTTGAAATTCATAAGTATCACGAATGATTGATTAAATTAGGTAAGCATATATGAAGCAGAATTGGAAAGTATTGACAACCTGTACTCTTGTTTTATATGGATGTTCGTTCATGGTGATTGGGGGTACATATACAGGCAAAATCGTGATTGACGGTGTGGAATATGGTTCAGGATTTTCCGGATCTACTGGAACCTCCGGAGTATTGGAGGGAAATGGCAAGGTTGTGACCAAGCAACGGCAACTTGGATCTTTTGATCAGTTGTCAGTCAAAATTACCGGAGATGTTAACTATGTTGCAGCAGATAAATTCTCTCTGGAAATCAAGGCTGACGAGAATATTGTGCCGGTTATTACCTCTGAGATCAGTGGAAATGTGCTGGTTCTTGATACTGACAGATCATATAGCACCCAAAGTAAGTTACAGTTAACTGTGTTTGGACCGCCATCGCTCAAAGGTGTGGTGGTCGATGGTTCCGCTGATGTCAATATTCGAGGTATCGATACCGGTTCACTTCAGATTGGTCTGGATGGTTCAGGGGATGTCACTGCCCAGGGCAGGGCAGATAGCTTGCTTGTCAAGGTCGATGGCAGTGGTGATGTGATTGCCAAAGAGTTGATTGCCAATAATGTGATGGTTGCTACTGATGGTTCTACAGAAGTTGTTGTGACAGCGAAAAACCGCCTGGATGTGACTGTTGATGGTGTTGGTGAGGTGACTTATTACGGCAATCCAGCAACAGTTAACAAGGCAATCGATGGTGTCGGCGATGTTAAACCGGGGAATTAGGGGATATCAATGTGCTTACAGTATTAACCAAAGTCTCTGTTTTTTCGTTTGTTATCATGACAACGAGTTTTAGCGAGGTACCTGAACCAGCCAGAACTGAACAACCTCAAATTCTGAAAAAGTCGGTTAAGAAGAAACCTGCAAAACAAACCGTAAAAGCAAAGAAGCCGAAGTCTTTAATGAATAAACGTCCCAAGGTGGACAAGGCTTACTCGCAGTCCAAGTCAAAACTTGCCAGGAATTACTCAGGGTACTCATCCCGGCGAATTAAAATTGCCGGGTATTTGGGACAGACCTATGTATTTGGAGAAGTCGTTGCCATGGATGACGGTCATTTTGAAGGGTATATTTATCACCCCGCTAACAGTAGAACCTATGTTTACGGCGAAAAAGATCATGACACGATTAACCTGTACGATTCAATTGGAAATTTGTATCAGATGGTTTCGCAATAAGACATTTGATCTGTGTTGGCGTTGATCAGGATGTCGCTTCCTGTTGTCCCGATAAAATGACAGACTGACCAGAACGATCAAGCTTGATGACGACCCCGCTTGATGTTGTTTGGGTTTCCCCCTTTTTAGTGGTGACTGTTTCGTCTGTTAATGTGGTGAGCTGAATCGATCTTATTTTTTGAGAAGGTGGCCGGCTTGTTGGATCAGTGATACGTATAGTGATGCTGCGAAAATCTGCTTTGTCACAGACTGTTTCGCTGATCCGTATTCCCCTGTCACGCTTGATGTCGACAGCACATTCAGTGTTAAATCCACGATTTCTGGTGATCTCGCCTTTTTCAAGGCGGGTTAAAGACTGTTGTGAGACAGTGAAGAAATCCTCAATTCCCTCGCTGGACTGAGTGACTGACTCATTGCAGCCCATCTGAAAATTCAAGAAAAAAATATAGACTAATAAGTCAAGCTGAGCTGTTATTCGATAATTCATTAGCCCCTCCCGGTCATCTTGGAAATCTGTCCAAAATCCAGCTTAATGGATAAAACACACAACTTAAGTTGGTGAAAACTCAACTTTTAGAGTGTACTAAGCTGACAGGCTGTTCATTAATGCATTATTTGACTGGTTTTGAACAATTTCTTATATCGATTGAACGTATTGATTACATCATTCTGACTCTGTGTGTACGTTGAAAGCATTACAAGGTGCAATTCACTGAAAATTGTAACATTGTCGCTTGTAGTCTACTCCTCAGGCTTGAAAAAACATATCGATTATTTCAACCTTTAAGGAATCTTAGTTAACATTATTATTCGGATAATTTGTGAGAGAAAAAAATCATGGACAATAAAACCAAACTCAGTTCAATTATCAATGATGCGGTCCAGGTTGTTAAAACACCTGTTGATTTTTACAAGAACATGGCTAAAACAGGAGGCTTCACAGAGCCTGTTATTTTTTTAATTGTTATGTCAGTAATATCCGGGCTGATGATTGCCGTGTTTTCCCTGATCGGTTTGGGAATGGCTGGCGGCGCTGGGATGGCCGGAGTTGGTGCAGTTGTGGTGATGCCAGTTTTTGCACTTTTCAGCTCATTTATCAGTACTGGTATTATTTTCGTGATCTGGAAACTGATGGGATCAAATGAGAATTATCAGACAGCTTATCGCTGTGTGGCATATGCAGCTGCAATTTATCCGTTTGTGTTTCTGCTGAGTGTGATTCCTTATCTTGGATCACTTGTTGGTGTGGTTTGGGGAGTGTATTTAATGATCATCGCTGGTATTGAAGTCCATCAACTCAATACGCGCACAGTCTTGATTGTGTTTGGGGTTATCGGATTGTTTATGTTGATAGTCAACCTTAGCTCTGAAATGACCACCAGGAAAATGTCAGCAGAATTTGAATCGATGTCCGGCGAATTTAAGGGATTCGTAAAATCACTTGAAAAGTATGGAGATGATGACGAAATAACACCCGAAGAAGCTGGCAAAGCACTGGGTGAATTTTTAAAAGGATTGGAAGAAGTAACCCGAGATAAAAACTGAACGGGGAAATGTAAAGACTCAAGATTGAGCATTCACTATTACAGAACATATATAATGTATTACTGATGCAATTGCATTATGTACTGATCTTGATTAATCAACCATATCATTGGGTAACAAAATAGCCTGTAATTCCTGGTTTGCTGAGTCAGCAAGTAACAAATAGTGTGCAGAGCTTGTGAACAACGCTAAAATCATATTACACTGTTTAGCTAAATGACTGAATTTGTATTGAATTGTCATGACTATGAACAAATGACCCAGATCAGTATCAGCATTGAGCATATCAAAATGTTGATTGTGTTCATGCTGTTAATAGAGCAGACAGTATCACCGAGTGATTCCATGTTGTCATTTCTTCACCAGGATCTTTCTTAATTCTCCACAGGTCTTCAGTGCAAAACAACCCAGCAGGTTTACAACTTGATCTCAGCGGGTGCTTGCGTCATTTTTTATCAATTGCCGGGTTGAGCAGGGATTTGTTGACTGAAATGATGGATACTGCTGAATCATTTGGCAGTGTTGCTGAACAAGCTGTTAAAAAAGTTCCCTTGCTGAGGGGAAAAACCGTCGTCAATCTGTTTTTTGAAAACAGTACCCGGACACGGACGACATTTGAACTGGCTGCCAAACGCTTGTCGGCAGACGTGCTCAATGTCAATATCGCCACCTCATCCACCAGTAAAGGTGAAAGCCTGCTGGATACCATCCGCAACCTAGAAGCAATGCATGTCGATATGTTTGTTGTGCGACATTCTTCCAGCGGTGCCGCTCATTTTATAGCCAGCCACGTAGCGCCACATATCAGTGTCATCAATGCCGGAGACGGATCGCATGCGCATCCGACTCAGGCAATGCTGGATATGTTCACCATTCGTCAATATAAAGGCGCGATTGAAGGGTTGATTGTGGTTATCGTTGGAGACATTCGCCATTCACGCGTTGCCCGGTCCCAGATCAGAGCTTTAACCACTCTTGGCGCGAAAGAGGTTCGTGTTATTGCGCCAAGAACCCTTTTACCCAAAGATATTCAGAGCCTTGGAGCGCATGTTTTTGAAACCATTGATCATGCCTTATCGGGTGCAGATGTAGTCATCGGTTTGCGCTTGCAAAAAGAGCGCATGAGTGGCGCTTTTTTGCCTTCCGAACATGAGTATTTTGCGCGTTTTGGACTGACAGAACAACGTCTTAAGCTTGCCAGTAAAGATGTCATTGTCATGCATCCAGGACCAATTAACCGTGAAGTTGAAATGGAATCACGTGTTGTTGATGGTTCACGAGCTGTCATTCTTCAACAAGTCAGTAACGGTATCGCAATACGCATGGCTACAATGGCAATGACCATGAGTACGGTCAATCAGATGCGCAGTCAGCAACAGAAATGAACAAAGGTAATCTGGTTATTTCCGGCGGACGGGTGATTGACCCCAAAAACCAGGTCAATGCAGTTTTACCAGTTTTTATTTATAACGGGAAAATTGCCGCTGTAGGCCAGAAACCGGAAGGATTCGTGGCAGAGCAGGAACTGAATGCAGAGGGTGCAATTGTATGCCCAGGTTTTGTCGACTTATGCACTCGTTTTCGTGAGCCTGGTGACGAAAACAAGGCGACAATAGCGTCAGAAGCGAAAGCGGCGGCGCGCTCTGGAATTACTACCGCATGCATACCGCCTGATACAGTTCCATTAATCGACAGCCCGGCAATGATTGAGTTAATACAGGAGTCAGGGTCTAAAACTGGATGTGTGCAGCTGGTACCTGTCGGCGCATTGACACGTGATCTGGCTGGTCACGAACTTACCGAGATGGGTGCATTGAAAGCAGCTGGATGCTCACTGGTCAGCAATGCACGACAACCAATCAGCAATCTCCAGGTTTTAAAGCGTGCTTTGGAATACGCGGCAAGTTTTCATCTGGTGGTGATGATTCAGCCCAATGATCCCTGGCTGAGTAGTAACGGAGTCATGCACGAGGGCGCAATCAGTACCCGACTGGGATTGTCTGGGATACCGGAAATTGCTGAAACAGTGGCTGTTGCACAGATTATCGCATTAACTCAGCAAATTGGTGTTCATGTCCATTTTGGCCAGTTAAGTTGTCAACGCTCGGTACAAATGATTTCGCGTGCACAATTTGATGGGGTGCCGATAACGGCTGATGTCTCTGCGCATCAGTTACATCTCACCGAACATGCAGTGGACGGTTATAATGCAATGGGTTATGTATTACCGCCATTGAGAACAATACATGACAGGGATGCGCTGCAGGTTGGTGTGAAAAAAAGGATTATTTCTGCAATTTGTAGTGATCATCAGCCCCATGAAGAAGCGGCAAAACTTGATGTGTTGGATTCAACCGAGCCCGGTATCTCAAGTCTGGAAACATTGTTGCCACTGTGTCTGGGGCTGGTATCCAGTGGGGTATTGACAATGACTGAGATGATTGACAGGTTAACAGCCGGTCCTGCAGAGATTATTGGTGCCAAACCCGGATGTTTGTCTATTGATCAGGGGGCGGATATTTGTGTTTTTAATCCTGATAAAGAATGGATAGTCTGCCAGGAAAACTGGATAAGTCAGGGTAAGAATACTCCATACTGGGGCAAGACGATGACGGGCAAGGTGTTATACACGATCCATAACGGCGATGTCGTGTATTCAGAGCAAAGCCAGGAGCTATAGAGCTGCTGCACTAGCGGAAACAGCAGTTAACCCTTGATCAGTAGTTCCCTTAAGTCAATGGTATTTGCGTTGGCGTGAGCCACATAATTGGCCATTGTCAGTGAATAATTAGCCCAGATTCCAAAACCACCACCATTGAGAACTACCGGACTCCATGTTTCAGCCTGTGCGTTTTCCAGTTCGTCGATGATCTGATCGACTGTCACCAATGCTCCTTTACTCTCCAGTGTGTCTTTAAAGTCAATACGCATTGCTTTGAAGATATGCAGAAAAGCCCAGGTAGCTCCTCGTGCCTCGTAAAAGATATTATCGACTTCCAGCCAAGGGGTTTTTACGGGATATTGACGATCATCAGCTGCAAATGAAGACTCCTTCTTGACTTCGATTTCCTGCACTGCACTCAAGCTTAAGCGATGAGAGATATCCCCCATGCGTTTTTCCACCACTTGCAGATATTGTCCGAGATTGTCGGCGCGAGCAAAAAAATTGGCTTTGCTGCTATTACGGTCAGCGAGATCTGCCAGATATCTGTGTAATTCATTAACGCCTTTATTATATTCACCTTCTGTCTCAGGGAGAATCCATGAGTTTGCATCAAAATAGAAATACGGTTCAGCCTTGGCCAGATTCTTGTTTTCCTTTGACTGTGATTGAGAGCGTGCCAAATGATTTCTCAAAGCGGATACAGCATCCCTGAGTACAAGTAATGCACCAGCTTCCCAGGCCGGCATGTTATCCATGAGCAGGCTGAAGAAAGGATCGTTGGTGATATAACCACCATTTTTTTCCAGCAATGTTTCTCCAAGTCTGGCAAGCGTCGATGTATAAATATATCCTTCAGGCAGACTTTTGATGTTTTCGACACCGGAATGGCTTTGTGCTTCTTCCGTCACATCAAATACATCAGGTTCTATGCTGCCCCACCAGGTAAATAAAAAGATGACAAGAATGATAACGGCTACAGTTGCTGGGAGAATTGTTTTCATACTGTTTTCCGATCGGAAGGACTGTGCGTATTGATACGCATCGTATTGTTGGCCTGGTTATTCATTTATTGTTAGTGTTGTTATCAACGATACTGACGCCACTAGCATACCAAAAATTGCTATTCAATTGGTACAATTAAGCTGTTTAACTGGCGAAATACAGAATTACAATTGCAAAAACAGTTGTTCAAATCGATAGGGTGCACACTCTGTACTGCAAGGTTAAGCATAGAGTAATTTATTGGTTTTTGTTATAAAAAAACCTGATATCAATACCTTATGCAGGTTTGGCTGTGATCCTGAGGGCTTGGGGGTCAATCAGTCAGGATTATAATAACTGAACTTGATACGATTCTGTCCACGCTGTCGATTGTTGGTTGTTGCTGAATTTTGACATTCTCTCTGGTTGTGTGAAGAATTATATGATTTTAGTATGTTCACTTATGTGCTGATTGGATGAACAATTAAAAAATGGATGGTGCAGGCAAACATCGTTTTGCATTTGGCTAAGGTATCGGATACGCTACTGGTTTTGTGCATCACTTACAAGCTATCTGTTAAGCAATACTCTTATGTTAAGTGCTTGAATCTAGAGGGTTGTTTTGATACGTCAAGGCGAATCGTTACACTGTTTAACGAGAAGCTGAGAAAAAATACACCAATGCCAGGGGCATTGCAGCGGATATCTTTATTAATCTGATAGTTTCATAACATTGTCATGTGATGGCGGGTAATGTGTTCTTAATCAAAGGTCGCAACAGTGAATGGTCATAGTTTGTTAGGCAAAGTGTTAAACGGGATTCAGCGTGGATTTGTGGGAATCATGCGTGCCTGGACAATCCCAATTGTATTGTTGTTAAGCTTCGCATCCGGTTATACCACATTCCACGGCATGATGCAGTTTATTACCGACTGGATTGCTTTGATTATTACCGTTGCCGTGCAATCCATCATTGTGATTGCCTCTTATGAGCTTGCCGGTAGCCGCTGGAAAGCCAACCGGGTGCGGTTTTCCTTTTTATTGCTGTCTTTGATCATCGCTGTGTGTGTGTCAGTTTCGTTTTCCTATTTCAAGTTCTATCAGATTTCCGAAACCGAAACGATACAAGGTAAACAGATTACAGGATTCAAAAAAGAAATCGGTGCTTATTTGACAAGCATATTGGAGATGAAAAGCTCAATTTTGAGCCATCAAAAAGACAAAACCAATGCAGCCGGGGCCGAAGCCAGAAGCGCTTATCTCGGTCAACATCCGACACAGGTCAGCAAATTTCGCAACCAGGTTGGAGAAGGACCGTTTTATCGCCAGTTTAACAAGGTTTACCAGCGAGAACTGAAACAATTGGAGAAGCTGGAAAACAGTTTTGAACAATTAAGCAAGCAAATCATTCAGTTAAGAACTACAGTCAATCAACTGGAAACGCCTTTGGAAGTCAGTCCTTATCAAGCCATCGTATCCAGGTTTCAAACTGTTCAGTCTTCATTCGAACATATTGCCAGTGATTCCGGAGCCAATATACCGACGGCGCCAACCATGCTTCCCTACTCCCGTTTCAGTCAATCAGTCAAGCCTTCGTTTTCAATGTGGGGGCATTTTGCCTGGTTTCCGTTCTTTTGTGCATTAATGGTCGATTTCTTTACAATTATCTTGTCATATCGACTGGAATACACAGCGCCAGCGCCGTTATCCAGAGAAGAAGAGGATATGGTATACCGCTGTTTGCGCCAGTTCCCGGATATCCGTGTCAATCACCGGGACGAACTTGAGCTTGTTATTGCAAAATCCCAACTTGAGCGTTCCAGACGTGTATCGGACTGGTCACGGGTGTTTGCAACAGCTTTTTTGCTCAAACGCGGCTATTTACGCAAAGTTGATGATAACAAAGTTGAGTTCTCGTCGGATCTTTACCCTTTGGTTGCAAGCAGGTTGGGTCGGGCAGAAAAAGAAATGTTTAAACCTGGCCCGGAAGGAAAGGCTGTTAATTCGGAAATTCAGGATCAGTTAGAGCGAAAGGCTGTGTTATATGGACAGTGAGGTTTATTCGGACAATTTTATCGAAGAGGGTTGGGATCCCGGGTTTGATGCCAATCGATGGATTATCGTTTCTCGTATCGGTTCGTTTCAAAACGTTTTTCAAAGACCAGAGCTGTACAAAAAACGGTTTTATCAAAGCGCTCACCATATCCCTGTTACTGACTGGCAATTGAACTGGGACTTCCAGTTACTGACAGGGCTGTGTAACGGTACAGTCAATCTGGATATTCATATTCAGCCAACCGTTGAGTATGCCCGTCAACATATTGATGCTTTGCCGGACCTGGCGTCCCATGTCAGGGCAAGCATGGAAAAGGTATTGATTGAGGCTGTTCAGGCTGAGCTTGAAAAGATTGAACATGGTCAGTGGCTTAGAGATGGGCTGGAGTCAATTGAGGCCATTATTGTTGAACTTGTCAATGAGTTACTGGTAATACATGAGATTCAGTGCCGTACCCGCTGTGAGATCGACGCTCAATTCAAGCAGTTTTCGGCTGAAGAATTAAGCGAGCTTTCAGGTCATTTTCAGCGCTATGAAGTGTATCTGAATCTGGTTGAAGTCAATCATCAGTTAAAATCCCAGCATGTCGAGCAACAATATCGTTTGGAGCAAAGCGAGAAAAAACAGAAGCTTGAACATAAGCAAGGTGAAATTGAGAAAATGAGAGCCTCAGAGGAATTGCGTTTACAGGAGGACAGGGATTTAACCAAAGCTTTAATGGCGGAACTGGCTGAAGAAGAACGGCGGCATACAATCAAGCGTAAATCTGACAGCCGTTTACGTGAAGAGCAAGTCAAACATGAAATGACTTTGAGAGAAATGGAAACCGATGCCCAGCAACGCGATCAGGAGCTTAGAATCAAGGCGGCCAAACAGAAGGAAGAATTGTTACAGCGCGAAGTTGATTTGCTCAAGCTGGAAGAGCAAAAGCGTCGCTTGCAGGAAGCGCTTGATGTTTATGATTCTATTGAATAATGTGAGCTTGAATATACACCCCACTGTATTCTTGAATTGTTTGCAGCTTTCACTGTGAGTTCTTTGGTTAACAAGGCCATTTCCTGATAACCAGTTTGTAAGCACACGCCTAATTTGACTTGTCCCGATTGTCCCAGCTAGCATTCGATTGTTGTCCTGATTGGCAGTCAGGCCAATTCTCTAACGCCTGATTGCTATGACTTTCTTGAATTCTCCTGTTTTGCCCGGCCTGGGCAGCAGCCTGATCCGAATTTTCTCTCTGAGCATCTTCCTTATATTGGCTATCGGATTAAGTGTGATCTGGCATTCCGAACAAAAATCCGCATTGCAAACCATGCAGCATAAGGGAATGCTTGTCATTAATGTTGTCGAAACCATTCTACTTCAATCTTCAGATCCTCGGCTTGACCTTGAACAACAATTGGCAAACCAAGCATCGATATTTCAGTATCTTGCTGATGTCTATCAACAGGATATCAGTTTAAAATCAGGTGAAAAGGTAGTAATACGTGCTCAATCAGCATTGTCACAAACAACTCTAAAGGATCAAACAAACCCTGGCTGGTTGAGGCATTGGTTATCTTTCAAGCCATTATCACTTGAAAAAGTGATATCCGGAACTCAACAGAATCCTGTCAGTGTCGCTGTCCAGGTAATGCCGGTAGCGAGTTTTTATAACTTTCAACGCCGGATCATCACTTTTTCATTATTAATGGGTTTGTTGTTCTTGCTTGTGTATGCTGCGACCAAGATTATCGCAGGGCGAATGATTCAGGAATTAACAGCAGTCAATCAAGCATTGCTGGATCTGAAAAAAGGGAAATATTCCTCTCATTTACCTGAGTTCTACTTTGATGAATTGAATACAATATCAGATTCGTATAATCTCGCTGCTGGTCAGTTGGAAAAGCGTCGCTACGAAAACCAGACGTTGGCAGAACGGTTATTGAAACTGCAGGAGGATGAACGGCAGTATCTGGCTCAAGAATTACATGACGAACTGGGGCAGTCGATCAGTGCAATCAAAGTAATGAGTGTAGCCATGAAGAATGCAGATCAACAGTCTCAGGCCTTTCCCGGAGAAGGTAATTCTGATCTGTCGAAACGAAGTCAGGCAATAACCGAGATTTGTGATCATTTGTATACAGTGATCAGGGATTTGATGAAGCAGCTTCGTCCTACTGTTCTTGATGAATTGGGTTTGCAAGCTGCTTTACATGAATTAGTGGAAAATTGGCAGCAGCGCCTGCATGGTGTGGACATTCAGTTTGAATGTGATGATCAGGTTGAAAAATACAGTCAATTCAGCAAGATGAATCTTTATCGAATTGTTCAGGAATGTTTAACGAATAGTGTAAAACATGCAGATGCAAGTCAAATTGCAATAAAATTGTTTGAATACAGCCAAACTAAACGATCCTGGACTGAAAATCGTTATATACAGCTTGAGATTACCGATAATGGTAAAGGTTTTGACAGTGAACGAAAACGATTTGGATACGGTCTGGCAGGTATGCGTGAGCGAGCTAAAAGCATGGGTGGACAATTGATGATAGAAAGTAAACCTGGAACAGGAACTGAAATTCGAGTGCATGTGCCTTTGCAACTGGAAGTTAAAGGGACACCATGAAAGATACATTGTCAATTCTGTTAGTTGACGACCATAGTGTCGTTCGTGCCGGTTATCGGACATTATTAATTGAATCCGATTTTATCGGTGAAGTGTTTGAAGCCAGTAGTGGTGAGCAAGCTTGCCAGCAATATCTGCAATGTCAGCCGGATGTTGTCGTAATGGATTTGTCCATGCCGGGCATTGGTGGCCTGGAGACTATTAAGCGTTTAAAACTGCGTGATGAAAATGCCAAAGTTCTGGTATTCAGCATGTACGAAGAAGCGGTATATGTGACACGTGCTTTACAAGCAGGTGCGAAAGGCTATATCACCAAGCGTTCCGCCCCGGAGAACATGATTCATGCTGTCGAGCAGGTTGCGAAAGGCAAGATTTATGTTGAAAAGCACTTGTCTCAATATGTGACCAGGACTTCTGAAATCTCTGTACTGGATCAACTCAAGCCCAGGGAGTTTGACTTGTTTTGCCTGCTTGCCAAGGGTATGACCACGCGGGAAGCGTCAGAAGAATTGGCTTTGAGCTATAAGACAGCTGCTAACTATGTGACATCGATAAAATCAAAACTCAATGTTCGTTCTCATTCAGAATTCACTCTGCTAGCCCAGCAACACGGTGTGATATCCGATACTTCGATAAAGTCCTAGAGTCAGTCGAAAGTCATCTACAAATGTATCTCGCAGTATTAACTTTAGGCGCGGAATGTTCGTGTTCTCCTGTAATGATTCCTGGTCAGTTGTCACGGTATTGCTGTTTGATTTCGTGTCTGTCAGCAAATCTCTGAAATTGCAACAGGATATTTTCAGGCAGCTGTAGTATCTGGTTTCAGCTGCTTTGAATATTTCATAAGCAATCGCTGCTGGCGCTTCGAATCTCTAACCCACAGATAAAATACTACAGCTGTTCCAAGTAACCCCATCATGCCGCCTGGTACCCAGAGGATGACCCCGCCATGTTGCTGGTCCTCCATGGCTGTCATCAAAATGGCTGTAATATCCTGATTATACCCGGTATAAATTTCGGATCGCGTCATGGTGATGATCGCGCCCAGGATTGAGTTAAACGTGGTTACAGCCCACAGTAAAAACAACCGGATTCCATATGTACAGCGGGCGGCTGTTCGTCTCGGGTCGGAAATCACCCACCAAAAGAAAAATGCCGTTACAATCATGCTGACGTGCATGCAATCATGTAAAAACTGATCATTTAATGCCTGATTGTGCAGATCTGGAATTTGCCAGATATAGAGTGATGCAATAAACAGAAATGTTGCGAAGTATGGCTGAGTTAAGATTCGATACATCAGGTGTACTATCCTGTTTTTGATGAGTGGTTTTACAATTCCACGTCTTATCCAGTTTGGCAGCCCTTGAATCAGGGTGTTCATAGGCATGCTGAGAATAATTAGCCACGGCCCGAACATGCGAAGCATCAGGTGTTCAATTTGATGAAGATAGAAATAATGATCGGATAGGGGTTCGATTGGTGATTGTAGAGCAAAATAAAAGAAAAAAAGTCCCAGAAAAAACAAGGTTGTTCGTATATGGTTTATGGGTTTGTGTTGTTGGCGACGCCTGATCAGGCCCAGACAATAAACCAACAAGGTCAGCACAATTGGCACGGTAATGCTTGGTGTATAAACCCAGGCCGTCCATAAGTTCTGGTCTTTGGCAATTGTACCGTGCGCATGAGCGATTTTGCACAGGGTTGTAATCCATATGATAACCAGTCCTGGTATCACAGGGAAATACTTGTTTTTAAAGTGATAACTATTCATGGGATGATATTAAGGGCTGAATCAATGATGTTTGAAGGCGGGAATTCAATGAGCAAAGCTGATATAGTTCGGTCAATTGCAGTATTTGATTTGTGAGCGGCCATTGTCACCTGTTTTTGTTTACAGAAGCTGTCCGCTAAAAAAGATATCTGCTGCAAATCTCCTGTATTCAGCATGTTTTTTTGTTTGGACATTGTTTACCAGGTGGCTGGTGATTTTGTGATACCTGGTGATCGACTGCAAAAAATCATGTTGACGATGTAGACCCGTGTCAGCAAAGACAATATAAAAATATCTAAACAATCAATGAAAACAATACCTGAGAAACTTGGTAAATATCAGATTATTTCAGTCATTGGGGAAGGAAATAACGCTACTGTATATCAAGCGTTTGATCCGGATACCAGGGAGCAGGTTGCTCTGAAAGCCGTTGAGAAAAGCAAGCTCAATGATACCAATCGTGAAATCATTTTGCAGTGTTTTATCAATGAAGCAAAAGTCGGGAGGATATTAAGACACCCGAATGTTGTCGCTATTTTTGATTATCAGGAGGATGGCGATTATTGTTTTCTGGTCATGGACTATGTCGATTGTGTTAGTTTAAAACAATACCTCAATCATCATAAACCTCTTCCAGAGAATGAAATTGTCAATATAATCAGTGAATTACTGGATGGTTTGGATGCTGTGCACGGACAAGGTATCGTACATCGGGATATCAAGTCAGATAACTTGCTGGTAAGACGTGATAACAATCAATTATTGATTTCGGATTTCGGTATTGCGCAACGCAAAGATTCCGATCTGACTCTGGATCGTTCGGTTTTGGGCACGCCGAATAATATGTCTCCAGAACAATGTCTTGGTAAAGCGGTTGACTCTCGAACAGATTTGTTTTCGGCAGGTGTAGTGCTACATCAGTTGCTGACTGGTCAAAACCCTTTTTCAGGGGCCTCATTTGCTGAAACCATGCAGCAGATTCTTCATGTTCAACCACAGCAACCTTCAACGCTTAGAGCAGGGATTGATTCCAAATGGGATCAAGTTGTCAGTCTAGCCCTTGCAAAACATGCAGATATGCGTTTTCAGACCGCAGCTGAATTTAAATCAGTTGTGCAATCTATCGGTAACAGTCAGAGAGTCCTGGGGCAAGCTGATTCGCGGGGAATCACGCGCTGGATTGGTATAGCTGGTGTTTTATTGGCGATGGCAGGCGGCGTATATTGGTTGTTAATACAGACAAGTGATATTAGGTTTTCAGATAAGGGTGTAAATCGATTCAAGAATGGAGAAGATGGACTTGCGACCTCTAAGGTATTAACTGATAAACCAGAAGAAACGTTTACACCAGTTCTCCAAAAAAACTCAGAATTAAAACGGATTCTGGATCAATATGCCTGTACAGAAATGAATATAAACCAAACTAATAAGGGAGTGTCAATATCGGGTTATGTTTCAAATTCCAGGCAACATGCATTCAAGGAACAGGTCAATCGACTTAAGCGCCCTGAGTCATTGCCAGTTGATATGAATTTAACTCCATTGCTGGACAGTCATTGCGAAGCACTAACCATGCTTCAGCCATTTGTGTTGAGGAATGCAGAAAAGCGAAGCGGTTTGAATATTGAATCGTATCAACACAGTACAGTGTATATAGAAGGAGAAAGGCCGGTGTTTAAGGTCGTTGCTCCGAATTATGCAGGATATTTGTATGTTGATTATTTTATGGCGGATGACAAGGTGTTTCATCTGATACCAGGTTCAAATCAATTGAATCTGGAGTATTTATCAGGTCAGACTGTTCTGGTCGGTAATTCGGGTGAAACCAGGCAATGGCAGATTGTTGGGCCTTATGGTGTTGAATTTATGATTGCGGTGGTGACAGATCATCCACTGTTTAAGCAGACCCGACCGGATATTGAGCAATCATTAAATTATTTGCTGGATTTGCGTTTGGCATTGTTCGAACTGGACGATGCGGTTGCAGTTGCTGATTATGTTGCAATTAAAACCGTCTCACTACAAGATGCCCAGGAGCAACTGTCTGCTCAGTAGTGAGTCCTGCTGACTGAATATACAGGGTATTCTGGAGCTTTAACTGGCAAATTGTAGATTCCTGGATTGTAGCCAATGCTCGAATGTGGGCCTAAGTTTCGATTGAAGCGTGGTGTTGCTTTGAGTCGTAGGAGTTGTTTTACATCGAAACTGAAGCAATTACACCGCTTGTTAACAGCACGATGAGGAAAATAGCGACAAACAACCCGTATTTTATGCCTTGTTGAGAGGTGTTGTTATCAGAAGATCCCAGGTATGGACTGTTCTGGATAATAATTGTTGCTTCCGGGTTTTGATTGAGCTGCTTTTTCACAGTCCTGGGAATATCGACAGATTCGGCTTCCTCGTCTTCAAATGTTTCAATGAAATCTGTCACCAGTTCAAATCGAAATGGTATCGATGCAATATTGATGTGGGCGCCGGGTTCAAGAATTGCCTTGCTGGTTGGTTCGTCGTAGATGTAAATTCCGTTGGTACTGCTCACGTCTTCAATTATCCATTCGCCGTTATGTGGGTAGATTCTGGCGTGATGTCGAGACACTCGCATGTAATTAATGACAACTGTATTCGTGTCGGCTCTGCCAATCGTCTGCTCAGCGTCAATTAAGTCGATTTCAAGCCTTTCCAAACTGCTGTCCAGAGCGGGGTCTGTACAGATCAGTCTGGCTTGAGGTGGGAGAGTTTCAGGTTGTGTTGCCTGGTCTTCAGCTGTTTTAATTTGCGTACTATCCGGATTTTCCATGGCTATTATTATTGCTTAAAGCAATGCAGGTGAATTGTTGATGTTAAAAATCATTATTTATCAATTAACTATGAATAAATTGATCAATCATGCCAGTCACTAAAACTGTAACCCATCTTGATCTGATTATCCAGTTTTCAGCACACAAGCGCATATCAGTTCATCAATCATTGGCAGTGACTTGGTTGATCATTCATCAATGTTGGGAACTACTTGATCAAGCTGAGTGACAAACAGCAGTTATCAGAGAGCTTTGTATAGACAATGATAGGATCATCTTGATTTTTATGACTGGTCATTGCGTGCGCTTTGTTTACGATATGTCGGCAAGTCTGTGATATTCTGGATGGCTAATTCTTGCTCAAAGTCGTGAAAGATAACATTCAAATCATTCACGTTAAGTAGTTCCAGACTCTGAAAATCAGATCATCATGTCCAATACTTGTAGCGATCAAGCCAAAGGGTTTACCCTGGTTGAGGTGTTAATTGCATTAACACTGTTGGGTATAATGATGACCTTGTTTATGTCATCGTTCAGGGCCGGTGTCAGAAACTGGGAAGCTGGTGAATCACTTGCTTCTGCAACTGGTGACCGTTTTGTAGTGCAGAATTTTCTGCGTTCATATCTGGAGAATGCCCGTCCAGTGATTGATGATTTTACAGAGGAAAACGAATCTGAATTTTCATTCAGAGGTGACAATCACAGTGTAATATTTGTCGCCGGATTACCTGCAAACCAGGATAAAGGCGGGCTGTGGCGATTTTCGATCGGGTTGGACAAGGAAGGGCGAAGCAAAGAGCTGGTTGTTAACGTCGAGCCGTTTTATCCGGAATTGGATGAAGATGCCGAATTATCGGAAACATTGACGTTGTTGTCGAATATCGAACGATTTGATGTGTATTATTTCGGAAAAGATCAACCCACAGACCAGGATGAAGACTGGAATGAAGATTGGGAGGATAAAAATGAACTTCCTTCACTGATTAAAATAGATCTTCAAATCAAGGATCAGAAGCAATGGCCGGAAATCATCATTGCTCCTCAGGTCGAAGCCAGTATCAATTCAGGTGATCCAGTCGGAAGAAACAATCGCACATTACAATTGTCCAATCAGCAAAATAACAGACAAACACAAAATAACAGACAAAATCAAGGAAACAGATCAAGTCAGAATATTGGCAGGGGGCGTCAAGCAAATGGTGGTCTTAATCGCCCCAATCAGTAGCGAGTCCCATTGTTTAATAGGTTGAACTGGTCATTAGAGCATACTCAATTAGAAATAAATGATTTTGGCGGGCAAAAAAACAGATTTCTGCTATAGTTTGAAACGTTTGCTCAAGTCACACGCCGGTCTGGAGGTGATGCCGGTGTATTCTCTGATTATTTGACTTATCAAAATAACAAAATGATTGTCATGTACTGCGCCTGAATATTCATTTCATACACAAGTTCTTTCCTGTTTCGAATTGTTTAAATCAAAATCTCAAGACAAATTGTTCAAATGGCGAGGTTTACTCTTAATGGTGTGAAAAATATCGTTACGATACATTCAAGTCTAAGCAAAGTGTGAAATGATGCCAAGTTCAGAAGTCTAAATTTTTTTATGAAAAATTCACAAATTAGAGCATGTTATGCTTGCTGAATGAAAGGCAGGCATTATGTTGTTTTTACGCATCAAGAAAAAAACTTGCAATATTTTAAAGATTCCGATAACTTAGGCTTGCAAGTTAATCCATAATGTCATATATTGTAAGCGAGGATTTTTAAAAAAAAGCAACAGTGGACTGATTAGTGCTGTATACTTGGGTGTCCATGGAAGGGTGTTCATTGAGAAAATTGGGGATTACCAACAAAATTATTCATCTGTCTGTTTGCTTAATTCTGATATCAGTCAGTGGGTGTTCGCAAACTATGTTTGATTCGCGAACCAGGGAACAGATTGTAGAAGAAAGAGCGATCGATAGGTGGAACCGGATAATCAAAAGAGATTTTTCGGCAGCATATGAATATATTTCACCCGGTTCACGTGAAACGACACCAAAAAATGTATATATTGGGCGTTTTGGCGGAGCAACTCAGTGGCTGGAAGCAGTCCCTGTAAAAACAGAATGCGAAAAGGATTTATGTCAGGTCGTTGTGTCAGTTAAATATCGTATTCGGCATAAGTTTTTTCCCAAGGGTATCGAAAATTCAAGAGATTTTAAGGAAAACTGGATTCATGGCGATGGACAGTGGTGGTATCTTCTTGAGAAATAATCAAAAGGCTTGACGATAGAGAGCTGATAGTATAAATTTTGTGAGCGTTATACGGGGGTGGCTTGTGTGCGTGCCGTTTCCAATGAAGCTTGGCTATTTTAAAGGTAAGTAAATTAAGGAGCATGTTGATGAAGAAAAAAGTCATAGCTGCAGCAGTGGCAGCGACACTTGGACATACGGCTGCAAACGCCGTAAGCGTAAACCCTAACGGGCTGGGGGAGGTTTTATTATTCCCTTATTACACTGTTCAGGGTTCTGCAGCGGGTAATTTTGATACGTTGATTACACTTGTTAATACAACGGATTATGTTAAAGCTGTAAAAATTCGATTTAGAGAAGCTAAAGCAAGTCATGAGGTTCTTGACTTCAATATTTACATGTCACCTAAAGACGTGTGGGTGGCTGTTGTCTCACCTGAAGGTGAGGGTGCTAAAATTGCTACTCCAGACAGCACATGTACTGTACCAGCTATTCCAGTTGGCGGTCAGCCGTTTAGAAACAGTGAATATGATCCCACACAGGGCGGTGTTGACGATGGGGCCGGCACAGGTTTGGACAGAACCAAAGAAGGTTATTTTGAAGTGATAGAAATGGGTAATGTATTTGATACAGATACTGTTGCTCCTGCTTCAACAAGTCCTAGTCCATTTACTCCGGCTACTTGGGCAACTCATGTACCAGGTGGTGATCCTGCAAATTGTGGAAATCTGATAGCAGCATGGGCCGGTGGTTCCTGGAATAATCCTCCTGC
>JAHZJL010000038.1 GCA_022600935.1 Gammaproteobacteria bacterium | reverse complement strand
CGTCGTAGTTTTGAATATTTGATGTCCAGACATGAAAGCCTGCGCACCAGTTTTCGCGAAAACAACGAAGGCATTGCTCAGCAAACTGTTCATGATTCATTGCCGCTGAGGATGACTGTGGAGGATATATCCAGTCAGCCAGATAGTCAAAAAAAAACCTTGCTCGAACAGGCCAAAACCCGAATGACCGGGACTCGTTTCAATCTTGATCAAGCCCCGCTATCCCGGATTTTGCTGATTCACTACGATGACAAGGAATGGGTCTTGATAATGGTCATGCATCACATTATCGGTGATGGTTGGTCAATGGGCATATTAAGTCGCGAATTAGCAGAAATTTATCACGCTTATAGCGCCGACAGCAGACCAGAGTTGCCACCAATTCATATCAATTATCGGGATTATTCAGTTTGGCAACGCAGGCAGCAGCAATATTCGCTAATTGAACAAGGTGTTAAGCGATGGTGCCAGTTACTTGAAAATAGTGAATTTTATCTTGATCTGAATACCGGCAAACCCAAACCTGAATTGCGTCGTTACCAAGGCTCGACCTGTCCGCTAAAGATAACACCGATGTTAACCAGGCAATTGCAACGTTTGGCTGAAAGCAAAGGGGTAAGCTTATTTGTTTTGCTGTTAACAGCATATTTTGTGTTGTTACAACGCTATAGTGGACGCAATGATTTGCTAGTCGGTACCCAGGTCGCCAACCGTCATCAGACGGAATTAGAGCCGATTGTTGGTTTTTTTATTAATACCATTCCACTTAGAGCGCAAATAGAGGGCAATTCTCGACTCTCTGAATTATTGGAGCAGGTGAATAATTTTTGTCTGTCCGGCTTTGATTTGCAGTATGTCCCGTTTGATCGGCTGGTTGAAGCAATTAAACCAGAACGGGATTTCGGCTCTAACCCGTTAGTTCAAATCATCTTTCTCTGGCAGAATGCGCCAATCAGCGAGATGGCATTGAAAGGCCTGGCCATGCAGCGTGAACCATTACAAAGCGAGGCCGCGAAGTTTGATTTATCGTTGGAACTGGGGATGGAGCAAGGCCAGATTCAGGGCGTATTTGAATACAGTACCGATTTGTACGATGCGCAAATGATGACAACAATGGTGAGTCACTATACACGGTTATTACAAGGTATCGTTGACGACCCAGATTCAGCGCTCAGTGAATTACGCTTATCCGAAACTGCTAACGACTGTTTGACAGCGACAGATCATACCCAACTGTCTAATGATAACCAGCAAACAATCGTAAGTGCGTTTAACGATCAGGTGGATAAAACCCCAAACGCAAATGCTTTGAATGATGGTCAACAGGTATTAAGTTATCAGCAATTATCAGAACAATCCCAGGTGATTGCTAACCGCCTACAGTTATCGGGTGTAGAACCTGGTGCAATTGTCGCGATCTACCTGCCGCGAGCCAATGACTATTTGGTCGCCATTTTAGGTATTTTACAATCAGGCTGTTGTTATTTGCCGTTAGAGATGTTTTTGCCCAAAGCCAGAATAGAGTTGATGTTAGCAGATGCAAATGTTGCGGCGATTGTCAGTTATCAGTCTGAGTTTGAGGGCTATCGACACATTCAATGTAATGATTACCAGCAGTCTCCAGCTCAATTGGCTGAGAATATCATTTCGCCACAATCTCCTGCATACTTGATTTACACTTCCGGTTCAACCGGGCAGCCAAAAGGGGTTGCAATCAGTCATCAATCTGTACTTGGTCTGGTTCAATCTTTAAACGATGAAATTTACCAGCATAATCCTGAGCAGTTGAATGTTGCGTTAATGGCTTCGTTTATTTTTGATGCCTCAGTACAACAAATTTTTGGCGCATTATTACAAGGCCACTGTTTGCATATTTGCGATAGTGAGTCGCGAAGAGATGGGAAAGCATTGTTGGCCTGGTTGCAGCAACACGATATTCAACTGAGTGATTGTACACCGTCATTGTTGCAGATTATGTTGGATGCAGGTTTGGCTGAGGCGCACCATTTGCGGTTAAGACAATTAATTGTCGGTGGTGAGGCGTTACCACCCCGATTAGTTGAGATTATTGCAAACAGCCGCCAGTCTGCAAATCTTGAAATCTATAATGTCTATGGTCCAACAGAATGTAGCGTGGATGCAACGATACATGCTGTTGATTATCGACGCCAATATCAAGGTGCAGCTGTGTCTATCGGCCACTGTTTGGCGCATGCACAACTAATAATCGTGGATGGCTTTGGGAATCAACAACCCGATGGACTGGCCGGAGAAATTTATATCAGCGGTAATGCTTTGGCGCATGGGTATTGGCAGAAACCAGCCTTAACCGCAGAGCGTTTTGTCCCGGCTGAACATGGTCAACGCTATTATCGAACAGGAGATCAGGGCAGGGTTAATCAACACGGGGAAATCGGGTTTTTAGGTCGCCTGGATGATCAGGTTAAAGTCCGGGGTTACCGTATCGAGCTGGGAGAAATTGAAGTGCAGCTTGCCCAGTGTCCAGGAGTGTTGCAAGCTGTTGCCCGAATTAATACTGTTGATACGGTTGAATTAGTCGCCTATCTGGTTTTGCAATATGAAATTAGTATTACCACGCTACGGGATAGTCTGGCCAAGCATTTGCCAGACTATATGATTCCAGCACATTTCGTTGTGCTCGATACATTACCACTTAATCCCGCTGGCAAAATCGATCGAAAAGCCTTGCCAACATTGTCCGATACCCAACGTTTGCGTGATGATTTGGGTGGGGCTGCTAAAGGCGACCAGGAACAACGATTAGCGCAAGTCTGGTGTGATGTCTTGGGATTGGAGAGTATTGGCAGAGATGACAACTATTTTGCTTCGGGAGGAGACTCTATCAAGGCACTGCAAATCGTCTCTCGCCTGCGTAAACAGGGTTGGAAGCTCGAAGTTCGGGATTTATTTACCCACGCAACAATTCGTAAATTGGCACCCAGATTGACAGTGTTAAATGAGGAGCTGAGACTAACCACAGAAAGATCGCAAGGCGAGGTGGCGATCAGCCCGATTCAACAGCATTT
>JAHZJL010000037.1 GCA_022600935.1 Gammaproteobacteria bacterium | reverse complement strand
AGGTAAACACTGAACATGAATTTGGCATCTTGACGACTGATTAACAGGCTAATTTGCTCTGTTAGGTTGATAATAGCGGAAAACCTGGCAAACCGGCCTACTATTTTTACATCATACAACCTTGGTTATTTGTGATGATTCAATACCTTGTGCTTACGAAAAAAGCGTCTTGATATTAAGATTGAAGTCATCATCAAATACATTTGCGCTTGTTGCTTCAAAGCACATTAGAACAAAATAGATACCTGATGAATATGTGAATATTACCGTGCTTTCAACAGGCCATTATGGTATTAGGGGGTTAGCGGATGTGTCGGGAATTTACAAATCAAACATCCTGGAGTTTAATTCCATTCGCTGTATCAGCAGCAATACGGTTTTCCTGTATATCGTGCACTCTAAAAATGTTTACTCCTGCCATGATGCCAAGTGCTGTTGTGGTTGCGGTTGCAATCGCTAGCTGTTGCTGAGTCGGGTTTTCCAGCATGGTTCCCATAAAACGTTTGCGGCTGGTACCTAGCAAGACAGGATAGCCGAGGGAAACAAATTGATCGAGATTGGCTAATAATTGCAAGTTGTCGATTCGGCGCTTTCCAAAACCAATACCCGGGTCAATGATGATTTGCTGTGGTTTTACTCCAGCGTCGATAGCAATTGCGATGTGTTGTTTTAAGTAGTGAATAATATCTTCAACCACATTGGCATACACCGGATTATCTTGCATTGTTTCTGGTGTACCTTGCATGTGCATTAAACAGAGGCAAGCTTGTGTTTGCGCTGCAAGTTTTAAAATTTGAGGGTCTTCACTGGCTGCTGAAATATCATTGATAATGCTTGCTCCGGCTTGTATTGCTGCGTGTGCCACCTGGCTGGACGTTGTATCAACACTGATAGCGCATCGACCATTTAATTCGCGACTAATTAATTCAATTGCCGGGATGATTCTTTCGATTTGTTGTTCTGGTGTTACACTAGTAGATCCCGGTCGTGTTGATTCGCCTCCAATATCAATAATATCGGCACCCTGGTCTGCCATCAACGCCGCATGTGCAAGCGCTTTGTCTGTGTTATTGAATCTGCCACCATCTGAGAAACTATCGGGTGTGAGGTTAAGAATCCCCATAATTAAAGGCTTGTTACTGTGTAATTTTTGTTGGAACTGGTTAGGAGTCATCATTGTATTTTTAAACTGAAATATCATTGTTCTAATGAATAAATTTTTAATGCGACACGTAATTGCCGAAACTGCTCAGGTTCCAGCAGATTGCGGGGAATTATTAAATAGCGCTTTCCTGCCGAGCCTAAATCCAGATGCAGGAATACAACCCAGGCCGTATTGACGGTTGAAGCCAATAAGCTTGCATTGGATTGAGTCCCATCTTGTTCATGCACACTCCAATGTTGACCATTTCGCAGCTCAATTCTCAGATAATCTGAACGTTTTGAGCTGTCGCGTGTCATTGAAAATGCCCAGCTTGCGCAGACCAATATAACCAGGCCAATGCGAATTTCAATTGGCAAACTGTTATCGATGCAGGCAACCAAACTGATTACATGCAATACGCTTAGCCAGCATTGATCAGCCTTGGTTTGTTTGATTGGTATTCGAAATGAGAGTACGGATTTGTGTAACAAGATGGAGCAGATCTTCAGTATCAGGCTGAGCCTGACCGCTTAAATAATGAAAGATAGATTGATCTTCTAAGCCGAGTAAGTCTTGAAATGCGGCTTTTTCAGATGGCGTTGCCTGATCATAACGTTGCTCAAGATAGATTGTTAGTAAAGTATCAAGCTCAAACGACCCACGCCGACACTGCCAGACCAGTTTTGAACGCGAAACCATCGCCTAGCTGCGTTGAACCATAAGCTTTTTAATTTCGGAAATGGCTTTGGCTGGATTCAAGCCTTTTGGGCAAGTATCGGTACAGTTCATAATGGTGTGGCAGCGATACAAGCGAAATGGGTCTTCCACTGCATTTAGCCGCTCACCCGTGGCTTCATCACGTGAATCTGCTATCCAGCGATACGTTGTCAACAATGCGGCCGGGCCCAGGTAACGGTCACTGTTCCACCAGTAACTCGGGCAGCTGGTCGAACAACACGCACATAAAATACATTCCCACAAACCATCGAGTTTGGCGCGATCATCTGGTGTTTGTCGGCGTTCACGATCTCCAGGTGGCGGGGTTTGATTTTCTATCCAGGGTTTCACTGTTGCATGCTGAGCATAAAAATGGGTTAAATCAGCAATTAAATCCTTGATCACCGGAAGATGTGGTAATGGGTAAATACTAATCGTTGCTTTGATGTCTTTAATCGGTGTAATACAAGCAAGGGTGTTATGACCGTTAATGGTCATGGCACAGGATCCACAGACCCCTTCCCGACAGGAGCGCCTGAATGTAAGCGTTGAATCAATATGGTTTTTGATATGGATAATGGCATCCAGCACCATTGGGCCACATTGATCCGGGTCAATCTCAAATGTGTCCAGTCGCGGGTTATCCGGTTTATCCGGGTCATAACGATAAACCTTAAACAGTTGAGTTTGTGTCGATTGTCCGGCAACCGGGTGAGTCACGCCTTTTTTTACAACCGAGTTTTTTGGTAAGCGAAATGAAACCATATTAGTAAACTCTTGGTTTGGGAGGCACTGCCTCAACATCGTCAGTTAGTGTGTGCAAGTGGACTGCGCGATAACCGATACTGGTATTTCCCGTTTCATCCAGACTGATTAAAGTGTGTTTCAGCCAGTGATCATCATCGCGCTGTTGATAATCCTCCCGCGCATGGCTGCCTCGACTCTCAGTACGATTTGTTGCGCTGACCAGGGTTGTTGTGGCTTGGGCCATCAGGTTGTCGAGCTCCAGTGCTTCGACCAGGTCAGTATTCCAGATAAGAGAGCGATCACTGATCATCATATCAGTATTAAAGCTTTCACGGGCAGCCTGCATTTGAGCGATACCCTGGTTAAGGATTTCCTCACTGCGAAACACAGCGGCGTGATCCTGCATTACCGTTTGCATCTGATGTCGAATCTCAGCCGTAGGGCGTGTACCTCGCGCGTATCGCATTGCATCAAAGCGCGCCAATGGTTTATCCAGCAATTCATTTTTGATTGATTTATGTTGTGTACGCGGTTGAATTAATTGTACGCAACGTTGTGCCGCAGCACGACCAAATACCACCAGATCCAACAATGAATTTGAGCCTAATCGGTTAGCCCCATGCACTGAAACACATGCTGTTTCCCCGATTGCCATCAAGCCGGGTACAACTGCTTCATGATCACCGTCTTTGAGGCTGATTACTTCTCCATGAATATTTGTTGGGATACCGCCCATGTTATAATGGGCAGTT
>JAHZJL010000305.1 GCA_022600935.1 Gammaproteobacteria bacterium | reverse complement strand
CCATGGCAACTGTAATTTCACGTTGTGGATTTTCAATGGCATCAACCACACGCTGCCATTCTGACAAGTCCGGTTCCGGGACATTCAATCCCAGTTTATTGACAACAATATCGTCCAGTCCCTGCTCATGAAGCAAAATGGGGATACGATAAATTGAATCGGCATCAACTGCCGAGACAACTGCTTTTTCATTCACATTGGTAAATAAGGCAATTTTGCTGCGCTCATTTTCCGGCAATACTTTTTCTGCCCGGCAAACCAACACATCCGGTTGAATACCAATGCTGCGTAATTCTTTTACAGAATGCTGGGTAGGTTTGGTTTTAATCTCATGGGCTGAGCTGATATAGGGGATCAGGGTTAGATGAATATACAAACTGTCCCCTGACGGCAGCTTAATCCCCATTTGACGAATCGCTTCCAGAAACGGCAGAGATTCGATATCACCAACTGTACCACCGATCTCAACCAGAACAATATCAGCATCTCCAGCGCTTTCATGTATTACACGCTGAATTTCATCCGTAATATGCGGAATAACCTGAATGGTTTGGCCCAGATACTCGCCCTTGCGCTCTTTACGCAACACCCGCTCGTAAATCTGGCCAGTCGTATAATTGTTCTTGCGCAACATGGTTGTGTTAACGAAGCGCTCGTAGTGCCCCAGATCAAGGTCAGTTTCTGCGCCATCATCAGTCACATAAACTTCTCCATGCTGAAACGGGCTCATAGTCCCCGGATCGACATTCAAATACGGGTCGAGCTTTGTCATCGACACATTCAGGCCACGGCCTTCCAGTAACGTAGCCAGAGCAGACGCTGTAATGCCCTTTCCCAGAGACGAAACGACACCTCCGGTGATAAAAATGAATTTTTTCATGAATAATGAAAACCGCTTGCAGCAGACAACGCCAGGACAGAAGGTATTCGAATAAACGTTCTACACGAACTGTTGATAAAGCCAGATATTGTATCTCAGAGCATTAACAGAATAAATTATTTGTTACAGATATTGACGATTGAATCAACTGAGACGTGCAGCTTCAATTGTCATATCACTCACTCAATTGATTGACAATTGACTGATTTACAATAGTTTACACGCAACGATCAGTTTCAAGAAAATCGAGATTGCAGCCGTCATTTTGTACGTTCTGTCAGCGTCAAAATCAGGTGTTCTTAATTAACCGATTGAGATTAAATCGTTTATTTGCAATCTCACCTTGTCTAATCTTTTTTTGTTACTGCATGACCCCCAAAGGCTTTACGCATCATGGCAACCACACGATCCCCATAACTGTTGTCTTCCTGGCTGGCAAAACGCATCGCCAAAGCCATGCTGATGACTGGTGCGGCAACCCCTTGATCTATTGACTCGACAACTGTCCAACGTCCTTCACCTGAATCCGGAACAACAGGAGCAATACCTTCCAAGGTTTGATCGTTCTGCAAGAAACCAGCTGTTAAATCCAGCAACCAGCTCTGCACCACCGAACCATGACGCCACAATTCCGAAATTTGCGCCATATCCAGATTAAATTCCTTTTTATTCTCAAGCAAGGCTAATCCCTCGCCATAGGCTTGCATCATGCCATATTCAATTCCATTATGAATCATTTTGGTAAAATGCCCGGAACCGACTGGCCCGACATGCGCCCAACCTTTATCCGGAGCCGGTGCCAATGCCTTCAAAACTGGCTCGATGACTGCAACGGTATCCGCTGTACCACCGACCATCAGACAATATCCATTCTTCAAACCCCAGACACCTCCAGACACACCTGCATCAACAAAACGCAGACCCACCTGAGACAATCGCTGAGCTCGTCGCTGGCTGTCATGATAATTGGAATTGGCACCATCAATAATAATGTCGCCTTTTTCAAGCATGGGCACCAGAGACTCGATAGTATTTTCAGTAATCTCGCCTGCAGGCAACATTAACCAGATAACACGCGGACCTTCCAGCAGCTCTACAGTATGTTGTAGCGATTCAGTGGCAACCAGTCCGATTTCATCCGCCAGCTCACGAGCACTGTCCGGATTATTGTCATAACCGACAACTTCGATATCTGCAGCTCGAAGCCGACGCGCCATGTTTCCACCCATTCGGCCTAAACCGATTATTGCCAATTTCATTGTATATTCCTCATCAACCGATCTATGACTATCTGTACAGAAAATGTCAACGCATTGCTCATTGGATCAATTGCGCAGCATCCTTATCAAGCGCCCATTCCACTTTGCCTGCCGGATTTAACATTTCAACCGGATAGGCTTTGTCACGGGCTGTATTCTGGTTAAAAAGATCAAGGATAATTTCATTTTTTCCTGTTCCAGCAACCAAAAACATCAGGCATCTTGCTGAATTCAGCACCGGAAATGTAGCACTGACACGCCAGGACTTCATTGTTTCAACATAAACAGCCGTCGCTGCTTGATCGTATACATCAAGAGCAGTGGAATCAGGAAATAATGACGCAGTATGCCCATCAGTACCCAACCCTTGCAACATTAAATCAAATACCGGTATTTTTTGTGAGTTGATGCCGATGTATTGATGCATTTCATGCTTGAAATGCTCAGCTGCCTGCTGTGGTTCCAGTTCCCCTTGAATCCGGTGTATGTTTGCCTGTGGGATCGGGACATGATTGAGAAGCGCAAGACTCGCCATTCTGTAATTACTGTCAGCATGATCCGCTGCAACGCAACGTTCGTCACCGAACCAGATATGGGTTAAATCCCAGTCCAGCTTTCCATTGAATTGAGGTTGCGCAAGTCGTTCAAACACACATTTGGGAGTCGACCCACCTGCCAAAGCAAAATGAAATACTCCTCTGTTATCAATTGCTTCATTTGCGCATTCAACAATTCTCTGGATGACATGTTCAGTCAAGGTGTTCAAGTCTTCAGCAACAAATAAATTCCCGGGATGAAGAATGTTGTTCTTCATAGTGTCGTTGTACTCCTGATTGTCCAATGTTCAATTATTTCTGAATTGATTAATAGAGTTCTAAAAGATAATTGATCGTCAAAATTTCAGCATTGCCAGGCCGGAAATATGAGCAAACAGAATGCGCTGTTATATATCTGATTCCAGCTTATCCAAAATCCGCTGGAGTGCAAACCGAACGGATTGCGCTCGAATCATTGCTCGAGTGCCTTTAAATAATTGCAGACTGGTTTCCAAAAATTCATCACCATCATGATTGAACAACCAGCCAAACCAGACAGTACCGACAGGTTTGTCCTGTGTTCCACCATCCGGTCCTGCAATACCGGTGATTGAAACAGTAATATCAGCCTGGCTTTTATAACACGCTTGACGAGCCATTAAACCAGCTATCTGTTGACTCACCGCACCATATTCCAGCAAGTCACCAGCCTCGATATCCAGCATTTGCTGTTTGGCCTGATTACTGTAAGTCACAAACCCACGGTCAAACCACTGTGAACTGCCGCTTACCGAAGTAATCAGGGCTGAAACCATGCCACCTGTACATGACTCAGCTGTGGACAAAACCAGCCTGCGATCCAATAACACCGTACCTAAACGCTGCGCCAGCAATTTTTCGCGTTCACTGAACATCATCAATTTGACCACGTTGTCTGCACAGTCAGTATAACTGCCCACTCAAATCAGTTGGCTTTTCTCATTGGCCCTGATAGAAATCAACCTGTACGCGTACCAATAACTTGAATACCCGGCTGTAAAAACAGCAATTATTGTTCAAATTGGACGTCTTTTACCAGTAAAGCATTTGTTTGTAATTCGGAACGAACGTGAACCTTATCATAAAGGTGAGGCTTCACAATGCATTCGACAATTCAATACATTATAAGATTTTGATAAGGCACGGAAAAAACAACTCTGATACCTACCGATTATGTTCTTATTGATGGTTGCCTGCATACCGATTGAATGACGGGTTACATGATGCTGGTATCAACAAAGACCAGATAAAGACAGGAAATGATTGGAAACTTGTAATTATTTTTATATTTTGTTAACTGGTTAACAGGTCATTATATATCACGTTACATTCTATTACAACATACTATCCATTAACTACACTATAATTTGATAATACAAATTTACAATTAAAAATTCACTCTCGTTTAGTTTACGTTCATATTGAGTAAGTTATCATGCAATCCTCAGAAATGACTTTAAAAAAAACGGATACTATGCAACACCCGTTTGAATCTAATTTAAATACATTTGAAATTTTTGCTATTTTTGTACTTGTAATCATGGCAATGACTGCAGCCTTCCTCGCCTTTACAGTGCTTCTTTAATCAAGGGCAGCACTGTAAAGGTTATTTTTTATTCATTCCACGATAACCTGTTCAAAATTCCGATGACCAGAGCATAGACTTTGGCTGGCTCCTCGCGTCGCAGCTTTGCATCCAGACTTTTCTTACAAAACAGACTTGTAAGGGTTCAAATTGACTCGGTTCATTGATTTATCCACTCCAGACCATGCTCGTAAACTGACAACAACACTGGAATAAAAAACAAAACAAGTATGGTCCCGAAAGCGAGTCCATATGCGATTGAAACAGCCATCGGGATTAAAAACTTGGCTTGCATTGAGGTTTCAAACAATAATGGTGTTAACCCGGCGATGGTTGTCAATGAAGTCAACAATACTGCTCTGAGTCGACGGCAAGCTGCTTCAGCAAGTGCGTCATCGATGCTCATTCCAGTTGTTCTCAATTCTCTGTAAGCTGTTGCCAGAATGATTGAGTCATTCACAATAATTCCTGACAAGCCGAACAAGCCGAACATGGACAAGATGGTCATATCGATTCCCAGCATCCAGTGACCGAATAACGCTCCGATCAAACCAAACGGAATCGCAGTCATCACAACCAGCGGCCAGCCATACGATGAAAACACTGCAGCTAGCACCAAATAGATCAACGTCAACCCGATTACAGCTCCATATTTCATATCCAGCAAGGTTTGCGACTCTTCTGCTGAACGCCCGGAAAACTCTGTTCGAACCCCGAATTGCTTTCTCAGCTCCGGCAATAATTCACGGCCGACTGTTTCCAATGCCTGTTCCACGGTATTCAGGTTATGATCAAGATCTGCAGACACTTCAACTGCCAAAGCGCCTTCTGCATGACGTAATACTTCAAACCCCTGGCGCGCAGACCACTGTGCAACGCTCTGCAAGGGTACACTGTCACCATTCTCAAGCCTGATGTTAAACGCACCCAGTCCGGCCATGTACTCTCTTTCGCTGGCAGGCAACATCACACGCACATCGACTTCATCCGGCCCATCCTGAAAGCGCTGCACGACAATTCCATCAAATGCTGAATGCAACTGTCGTCCGAGTTGCTCAACACTGAGCCCCAGCTGCTGACCCAACGGCGTTAAATTAAACACCCATTGCTCCCGGCCGAACGGCATATCATCATCGATGTTAATCACGCCTTTAATATACTTCAATCGTTCTGACAACACCGAAGACGCTTGTTTTAATACAGTTGCACTGGCGCCGCTCAAGCGTACAGAAATCTCTTTCCCCGGAGGCCCGACCATTTTCTGGCGAATGGTCAGGATATCCAGACCAGGCGGTAACTCGAGACGTTGTTTCCAGTCGCCAATAAACGCTTCGTTGGACACCTCTCTGTCATCCGGATTACTGACTTCGACAACCATGGAACCAATATGGTCGCCATTGTCATTTAACCCATGATCTTCACCAGATGTCACCCCAAGTCTGGTAATCGCCTGTTCGATGACTGTCTGACTGTACACTGCATCTGTGTCCTGCATCGCCTGGTAGACTCTGCTCATGAACTGGTCGACTTCAGAAACAGGTGTCCCCGGCATAAACTTGGCATTAACATAAATCACCGTACCCGCTGGACTTGGAAAAAAATTAAACGGCACCCTCCCGCTCATTAATACACCAATACTGATAATGAACAAAGCGATAATAAAACTGATGGTGGCCTCCCTGTATTGCAGGGCAATTTTTATGACCGGCCTGAACGTGCTCTCTTTAAACTGATGAAAATGATCACCGAGATTTCTGGTCTTGATCTGTTTTCTGGACAATTGTGTCAATGAAGCGCGTAAATGAGCGGGCAACACAAAAATACTCTCAATCAGGGACGCCGAGACGACTGCAATCATGACCATAGGCAATGCAAATAATATCTTGCCAGTTGGTCCGCCAATCGCCATTAATGGAAAAAACGCGCCTATCGTCGTCAATGCTGATGCAAACACCGGTGCAAACATGCGAATTGCACCTCGTTGTGCAGCCAGTTCTGGAGATGCGCCGTTTTGAAACTGAGTCAAGGCTTCTTCCCCAACAACAATGGCGTCATCGACAATGACACCTAATGCCATAATCAGGGCAAACAAACTCAACATATCTATGGTGCCACCCGCCAGATAATGCACCATTAACGTCGCCAGAAAAGACACCGGTATTCCAAAGGCCACCCAGAAAGCGACTCTTGGTGCCAGAAACAGGTACAGAATGATCAGCAATAACAGCAATCCACCAGCCCCGTTTTTCAATAACAATTGTATGCGCTGAATAATATACTGGTATTGCCTGTCATAGGCCTGCAACTTGATGCCTTCGGGGAGTTGCAGTTGCGTTTCCGCAAGCCAGGCTTCGAATATATCCGCAGCCTCAAGCGCATCACTGTCCGGTGCCCGGCGGACGATTAATTCGATTGCAGCCTGTCCTGCGACATTGAGCGTTACACCGCCTTGCATAAAACGGCGCTCGATATGCGCGATACGCCCCAGTTGAACCCGGGCATCATCTCCGACATCAATCATTAATCGTGAAAATGCAGACTCGTCCCTGCGCTGGTTTAAAGTGCGAAGCTGACGTGTATTCTCCTGCTCACCCAGGCTGCCCGAAGGGATATCACGGCTCAATTCAGCAATTCGGCTGGCCAATTGCTGCTGACTAAGTTGTAATTCATTGAGTTGCCGATTACTGATTTCAATGGCCAGTTCTTCATCTGGCAAGCCATTGACCTGAACATTGGCAATCCCACGATCCAGTAATTCCTGTTCGTATTGATTGGCCAGTTTGCGTAGCTCGGCAACCCTGGCCTGTCCAGTCAACAACACACGAACGACTGGTTCATAAGAAACCAGATTGACCACTTGCGGCTGTTCGGCTTCTTCAGGAAGATTGCTGAATTCATCGACCAGTTGCTTGACCTTGCTTAAGGCGACCACGATATCTGTATCGTCCTTGAATTCAAGATAAATACCCGACATGCCTTCCGAAGATGTGGAATCCATTTTGCGCAACCCGTCGACGGTTTTTAAGGATTGCTCGAGAGGAATGGTAATGCCGGTTTCAATATCTTCTGCACTGGCACCCTGCCAGACAGTAGTGACACTGATAAAATTCAAGTCAAAGCGAGGAAAAAACTGGGTATTGAGCTTCCCAATAGCGATGATTCCACCGATAATCATTGCCAGCATCAATAGATTTGCGGCGACCTTGTGGTTGGCAAACCACTCAATCAGACGGTGTTGCTCACTCATCGAGATGTGGCTTGACCAGCAAGCCGTTCACTGCATTGGGCAAATGAGTGATCATCAGCAAATCACCCTCATTCAACACGTCGCTGTTAACCAGCGCATGCGTCAAGCCATGAGCATCCAGGGCTTCTCCGAGCCGTTTCAATGTAATGCTGTGCAAACGATTGTCAACCACTTGATACGCCTGATCCATACCATAAATTACCTGATAGGGAATCAAAAGGGAATGCGGCTCGGGTGGCAATTCCAGATGCAGGGTAAGTGCCATTCCCTTGCGCAAAATATCGTGATGATCGTTGACTGCGAATAATGCGTCGATGCCGCGTGTATCGGCCTCACCTGCCAGTCTCACCAGTTCCAGAATGATGCCCAGATGATTTGTTTTTGCCAGTAATGGAGTGTGGCGAGTGTCACTACTCATTAAAGCGGATTGCACAGTGGTAAGATCGGGTGCTGGTATCTTGGCTCTGACCTGCATGGTATTCAGCGGATATACTGTAAACAAAGGCTGGTTCTGTTGCACCCGATCACCGACCGCTGCATTGACCCTGCCGATCACAACTGTTGATTGCGCGCTGACCTGACTGCGTTCAAGCTGCAATCTGGCAAGATCTCGATCAGCCAAGGCTTTCTTCAGTCTGGCTTGCAATTCATCTGTTTTATTGGCAAATTCACGCAGAGCAAGTTCACGCTGTGAGACTGCAAGTTTCTGGACTTGCAAGGCCTGCTCAGCCTGATCGACCGCAACCTGTGAACCCAGTTTACGTTGCAAGAGGGATTGCATTCTCGACAATTCAAGTTGTTTTAACTGCAACACTTTTTTTTCTGTTTGCCGTGTAGAGCGGTCTGTTTCATGCTGTAATTTCAGATTGGCTAATTGTGATTTAATCTGAGCCACATCTGCTTCGGCCGACTGCAGTTTCGGCAAAAAATCGCGCTCATCCAGCTTGACCAGCACCCCCCCCTGCTCAACAACCTGACCCTCACTAACCGGCAATTTGACAATATATGATGCCGCCGGTGCGGTGATTTTCTTTTTCCCGGGATTTTCAACCACCCCATACAGTGTCAATACCCGCGAATGTGAACCAAACTTGACTGGCATAACCTTGACTGGCCAGGCTTTGACAGTGGTTTCGATGACAGCCGATTCCTGTTTAAAAAACACTAACAGAAAATAACCGGCAAGACCGATTGCCAGAAAAGCAACCGGTAACAACCAGCGCCTTGCAGTATGTATTGGTTCGGATTTCAAAATTCGACAGAAAATAAACAGTTAAGGTAAATGATCGGATTCTAACAGATGGTTTACAGTGTGAAAGTCTGTAGCAAAAAAAATCTGGATATTCTGATCGTTTTTGAAAACAACAGCTAGATCGATGAAATCATATGTATAGATTTAAAACTAGCAGGGCTTGCAGAGCTGCACTAGAAACGTGAGCTTTTTAGATTTACGTCAGATTCCGACCAGACTTCCTTGAATTGTTTGTAAATCTGCTCAGCCTCCCGGCTTTTACCTTGTTGTTGCAGACTCTGAAAAAGTCCAAACAATGACCACCCGTTTTGTGGGTGCTGCTCCAGGTCTTCACGATACGCTGCTTCAGCCTGTTGCGCCTGACCTGCTTCAAGCAGAATGGCACCAAGCACTTGCCGAGGCGGCAGATACCAGTCTTTGGGTTCGGTATAGTTGAGTAAATCCTCAATCACAACTGCTTTACGAACGCTGTCTAAAGCGTGTGAATAGTTGTGCTTACTGGCAGCAATTTCCGCCTCCAGCACATATACTGCAATCTGCACAATACTGGAAACCTTGTTCAAATCAAAAATGGTTAGATTCTGTATGGACGGATCGTCACGAATCAGTTTCAATTTCGATAAGGCCAGCTCTGCCTGTTGTTTTTGACCCCTCCTGAGAAATGCCAGCCCCCGGGCATAATGCCAGATTGCCATTGGATATTTGAGCCGGGTTGAAGGCGATTCAAGTTCAAGAATCGTCTGCCATTCACCAAACAAGGCCTGAGTGTACATGGGGATCACATAAAAGTGTTGCATGGTACCACTGACCGCCGGATCAAGCATCGAATCCTGCGAAACATGCCCGGCTGTGTGCGAAGCTGCTTGTAATGCCAGTTTACGACGACCGATTTTGATTGCCGCAGCCCACAGAAAATGATGGTTATGAGGCACATACGCCTGTGTATACAGGCTTTCTTCATGTTGATGCTGCAGATAATCACTATCCACTTTAACAGCGTGTTGATTCGCTGTAATCGCATCCTTATAGCGTCCGGTTCGAATGTAAATATGTGCGGGCATATGCGTCAAATGCCCGGAACCCGGCACAAGCCACGCCAATCGTTCAGCGCTGGGTAATGCTTTAAAAGCAAATGGTGAAGCTTCCATGATATGGATGTATAAATGATTTGCCAACGGATGATTCGGGTCTAACTGTAAAGCCTTTTCCAGAACAGTGACAATGTGATCAGTCCAGGGTTTGGCAATACCTTGCAAGGTCCAGAAATCCCAGGGATGTAAATCCATCAAAGCTTCTGCATACAATGATGCAATCAAGGCATCATCCGGAAACCGCGAATACACCTGATGCATCGCTTGTGCATAATTGTTATCGAGTGCAGATCTGTCATCCGGAGCTTGATGCTGATATCGGCGATTCAACGCTGAGATTAATGCCAGTTCTCGCTCATTGGTATTTACCGAAAATTTCAACGCTTTCTGTACCAGACTATATGCAGTCCCGGAATTGCCATCATCCATCGGCGCATTGATATTAGGCCCTAAAACCAACGCTTCGCCCCAGTAACATAATGCACACTCCGGGTCGAGTTGATAAGCAGCTCTAAATGACCGCGCTGCTTCCGCATGATTGAAACCGAAGCCCAGAATCAAACCCTGATTGAAATACTCATAAACCAGCTGATTGACTGTGGATAGCGGATATCGGTACCTACCTAAATTGTCTAACCTGTTCACTTGAGAGGGAGTAACCTTTTTCTCCGCACAGGAACTGACTAAAAACAGCATTGACAGGTATACAATACTCTTAAGAAAGCGTTTGATTAATTGTATCAATGACTGCATAGTCTTACCCTGTATCATGGAACCTGTTGAAATCGGCGATAAATCATTAAATAAGGCTGATGTCATGAATCAACTCGAACATTTTTTTCATTGTCCGCATTGCGGTGAACCTATTTCAGTGTTGCTTGATCTTTCAGTCGAACAACAAAACTATATTGAGGATTGTGAAGTGTGCTGTGCCCCGATCGAAATCAGTTATCAGGTTGCAGATGATGAACTCACCAGCTTTTCCGCTCAGGCATAAAATCCTTCTACACTCCGCTCAGCGTCGTCCCCACGGATAATGCAACGCAAACCGTTTATCGCGGAAATATGGAATTAATACCATCCCCGCAATAAATCCACCGATATGCGCTCCAAAAGCGACGCCACCCTGGCTTGAATCACTGCCAATGGAACTCACAAGCTGAATTCCGAACCACATGGCTAACACATATAATGCCGACACTCGTATGGTTCGTGACATAATCCCGAATGGAATCATCACCAGCACTCTGGCATGTGGATACAACAACAGATAAGCTCCGAGCACACCTGATATTGCCCCACTGGCACCTACCATCGGTATTGTTGACTCGGGATTGGGAATCACTTGTGCGAACACAGCAGCAATTCCACACAACAGATAAAACAAGACAAATCTGACATGCCCCATACAATCTTCGATATTGTTACCGAAAATCCACAAATACAGCATATTGCCCAGTAAATGCATTAATCCACCGTGCATAAACATGGATGTAAACATCGTCATCCAGGCCGGGATCCCATCAAGTTCAGCAGGTAAAGACTGAGTGCCAAGCAGAATCGATGGTACAACCCCCAATTGATACATCGCCAGCTGCAAGTGTGTACCCAACGTCGATTCCCAGTAATACACCAGGCAACAGACAACAATAAACACGATGGTTACAATAGGCTTAATTGATGTTGGATTATCATCATGTAATGGAATCATGGCTCAACTTTGCAAACTTGTGTTTTGAATAAGGGTAAAACGATCAACTCTATCAGGCACGCTTGATCTCTAAAACCAGTCATCAGCGTCTTGATGGAAATCATAACGACTTGATGCCGAAAATGAGTTTTTTCTGAGAAAAACATTGAGTATATTGGTTCAAGAAATCTTGATAGTAGTTAATTTTACCTTGATCTTAGTCTGATTCATTACTCACCTGCTTTCCATTAGATTTGGAAAAAAGTGAGGTTTTTTTAGGTTTTTCCAGTTTCAGTGGTTGATTCACCGGCATATTCACCTGTTTTTGTAACAGATTTTTGGCCTTTCGTTCCTGCCTGGCCCGCACCAGGTATCCTGTTAAGGCGCCGCCAGTGGTCGCCAGCATTACTACACCTGCTGTTATAAATGATGTGAACAACATCAGTGCCCCAAGCCCCGCCGCAGCAGTAAACATGGCGCCCACTTTTAAATTTGCTTTGGCATGCGCACGATTGGTCTCCTTGACGATCTGTTTATGCGTCTGCTTCAGCATTTCAGCTTTCTGACGCTCTGTTTCAACCAGTATGGTCTCCCGTTCCTCGGCATGAGCCTGCCTGGTTTTCTCCAATATGTCCTTCTGTTTGTTCTGGGCAATCGATGCAAACCAGAATGACCCGAACAAACTGACAACCAAACCGAGCAAGACAATCGCAACAGTCTGATGTTCTTCAATCGAACCGTTCAACACCAGATACACCAATGCTGATGTCGCTATTTGGATCAGGATAATGCCGGGCAAAAATTGAAACATTCAAATCATCATTGCAATCAAGTTATCAATTCTGTCCATCATGCCATAGTCTTGCTGCTTGTAACCTGAACCAGGTAATACACTGCAAAATCCTGATTCGCTTACCAGGTATGGAGGCAAATAAAAAAAAACTCCAGGCCTGCACTGTGTATCAGTCATCATTCAAAGCCCAGGGCACAGGTTGTTGAACACGGTTCTAACAAGTAAACATTATCCTTTTGAAGGTTTGTCTGCCTGATGTCTCCAGGGTTCTCCTGGATTAATCGTCAATCATATTTCATCAAACCAAACGGTCAGAAAAATTAAAACATTTAATGTGATCACGCATGATAATACACAGTAAACCTATAATGTCATAATTATCACTGACAAACATGTTACTATTCATAGAGATATATTCAAACATTGAATATCACCAATCCACCTCCACCCTGACAACAACCCGGTTTTACAACCTAAAACGCGAAACAAGGACAATCCTTCAGTCGTGACTTCATGAAATCCATTCGTCGTATACAAACACCGTATTCAGAAATCAACTTGCATGATTACTGGAATGAAAAAAAACGTCTGCAATTTGAATTATTACAAATTCAACAGGATATTGTGCGGGAGGGACAAAAACTGGTGATCACTTTTGATGGACGTGATGCAGCAGGTAAAGGAGCAACTATCAAACGGTTTGTCGAAAATCTGATGCCTAAAAACTATCGCGTCATAGAATTGGGCATCCCCACAAAACAGGAATCCAAACGCTGGTTTCTTCGCTACGAAAAATTAATGCCTGAAAAGGGTGAAATCGTATTTTTTGATCGATCCTGGTACAACCGAGCATTGATTGAACCAACCATGGGTTATTGCTCTAAAGCCCAGTATCAGTACTTCATGAGAAAAGTCCTGGACTGGGAACATTCTCTGCTCGACAAAGATATCCAGCTGGTTAAATTTTATTTGTCAGTTGACAGTAAAACCCAGCTGGTTCGCTTTAATCAGCGTGTCAACGATCCATTCAAATACTGGAAATTATCACCAACTGACTTGCAGGCCCGTAAAAAATGGGACACCTTCACCAAATACAAAGAGCAAATGCTGGCTCACACCTCGTCAGAACGTTCACCCTGGATCACGGTCAATTCCAATTCCAAAATTGAAGCGCGTCTGACCTGTATGCTGCACATCGTACGATTGTTCTCGAAAAACAAATTCATCCCGTTAACCGGCCAGGATGTTTATAAAAACTATTCCATTGAAATCGATGGCATTCCGTTCAATGGATTGACGGCACAACAATATGCCATCCTCAATGAATTAACCGATATCAATAAAACAATCAAAAAAAAACCCTGACCGAACAATTGTCCGGCCAGGGTAGAGAGATGATGAAGAAAACAACAGATCAACTGAAAGCCATTGTCTAATCCTGAGACCTGAACTTAATCAGGTCTGATTCACCACAAATCCAAAGAAGTTAAGAAATGGTTAATCAGTTGTCTGTCATTCATAAAGCACGTACATTGACTGATTTTTCTGCGAACTGGTTCAAATTTTTTTAAAAAAATAGTGCATTGCCTCTCAGAGGCCTGTACACAACATATTTTATATTGCCGCTCTTTATCAATTATCATGGCTTTATTCTCTATAACCAAGTGGTCAACCAACTTGAATTTTTTGAGATTTAAGAATCGAGTTGGCTGACCACTTGATATCAAACAACGGCGAGGTATTGATTTGGAAAATCAGACACCACCACACGAAATTGAGGCACAAGCAGCTATTCCGCTGAGTAAGGTGGATGAAACCTTGATGGAAAGTTTTGCCAAGGATGTAGCCGCTCAAGCAACTCGGCTGGACGATTTAGCAAAACAGTTAATTACCCTTGAAATCGCTGTTCCAGGCATTTACGCTGCTATTCTCAAGCTGGTGAGTGGTGAAAAAGCGACTCTCGATAATCCGCTGATACTGCTATTTGCTTTTATTGCCTGGTTATTGGCTTTGGGTTGGACTTTGGCAAGTCTGCTTCCACAACGCTATGAAATTGATATGGACAGCTTTACTGAGATCCAACATTATTTTAGCGACAGTGCTCGACGCAAACTGAGGCTTTTAAGCCTTGCTTGCATGAGCAGCTTTTTCGGTATCTGTCTTGCTGTGTTGAGCATGTTTATCAAGTAGGTCGGGTTAGATGCACATACGCGTGTCGTTTGAATTTTCGACATCAATTTGTGCGCATCGTAACCCGACACAGTGCCAATGATAGTATTGAATTTGTCAGGTTACGATGCGCTTAGAATTGATCAATTAATCCAAGCCAGTTGTTCTGCGCATTTAACCCGACCTACGTGAGTAGAATGTTTTTGAGACAAGCATGCATTGTGCCTTAAATATGCTCATGTGCACAATTTCTGTTTGAATGCATTGCTGGATACTCCAGTGTCTCATGACGCAGGAGCGTCACCCACTGCATTCCCACGCTGGAGCATGGGAACGAGAAAACCGTCCTTTGTGTAGAATGTTTTTGCGATAATAATGCCTTACGCTTGGTGTTGGAAACTCAAGTGATTACGTATTCTTACCATACTCTGTCAAACGGGAGAAAACATGAATCAGTTTGAACGCCGCCAAACCCATTGTCCTGCCTGTAAGGATTCGTTTTCTTACCGTTATAAGATTATTCCAGAAGCTGGGGATAATTTGATTGTCAAAACCACGTGTCCGTTCTGCAAAACCAAACTGAAGATCGATCTTAACCCTTATAAGCGTCGCACAATTATTAGCCACAAGGCTGCAGGTGATAACGCTGAGCAGGAGACTGAAACCGATATTCTCGATCTTCCCGATGAATTGCCTGCTCTTATCGACGAATAACAGTCGCAGTTGCTAATAATCTTTCTTCAATTCCTTCATGCGCTTCATGGTAAAAATAAATGATATTACCTGAAATAAGCGTCCAGCCGATTCATGTGTTCGGAGCTTCATTACCACCTGTAACTCGCAATATTTCAAGGATTAAAACACATGCAACGTCCTGACCCATTTGTGATTGAACCAACTGTCGATGGGTTACAAAACTATCCACAGTTAAAAGATCAGGCAAAGCGCTTGACTCAGGCCTATCAAAACCACGAGATTGTTGATGACCAACACTTGCAAGCAGTGGGTTCAGCGCTGTGGGAAGCTTTGCAGCTGGGCGACGCGCTGGATAAGGTCAAACAAGCCGCTGGGCAACAAGCACTCCCGATCATTATCCAATCCAGTGATGCCGCGATCCTAACCCTGCCGGGGGAGACTTTGT
>JAHZJL010000304.1 GCA_022600935.1 Gammaproteobacteria bacterium | reverse complement strand
GTCCAGGATAGTAACAGGTTCGGGAGACACAGCCGTCAGTTCAAAAGCCATGAAACGCATGTCTTCAGGGTTGTTGTCTGCAGGATGTAAATTACTGGATTTAACGCAATTGATCAGTCCGGTTGTTGCATTCTCCACACGGTTCCCCAAAGCAGGAATTGGTGTTGTCTTCAGTGACAGTTTTTTGGCTGACGGAGCATGTAAAGCGAAGTTGTTATACAACGGTAGTTTTGTCTCTGCAGAATTTGTAGACAAGATTAAACAACGTTGTGAATCAGGGCAGATGATCGACGGACTTGGTGTCTCCGGTGCGCCGGATACCCATCCTGAAGCCGATTATATCGGTGCTATCGTTGAAGATATTCATATTCATTGTCAAATGAAAGTCGCAATCCAGGCAGGTTCTTCAGCAGGAATGGATACTGCCGGAAATTTATTCAAAGCACTGGGCTGTGAAGTCGTGAATGTGCCTCTGGATACCGGTGATCAATTTGATCCTCGAGATCCACAGCATCTTGAACAATTAGCATCCAGAGTCAAGGCAGAACAAGCTGATGTTGGTCTGGCTTTTGATGCAGAAGCTACCAGTTTGGCCGTCGTCGATTCTACCGGTAATTTCATCTGGCAGGATCGGATCATGATGATGTTTGTTGCCGAAGTATTACAGCGCTTTCCTGGTGCCGATATACTATTTGACAAAGACTGCTTTTCTGAATTATCCAAAACAGTGTCAAAATACAGTGGTAAGCTGATTGCCAGTGAAACCGGTGATTCAGTGTTCAGGCAGTTATCCTCGAACAATATGCCATTGGCTGGAAATATGAATGGTCAATATGTGTTTGCTGACCGCTGGCTGCACTTTCCTGATGCACTTTATGCAGGCGCTCGATTGCTGGAAATACTATCATCTGAAGACTCCAGTTCACATGAGTTGTTTTCGGATTTACCTGATTATGTAGGCACACCTCCTCTGCTCGGCAAAGTCGATGAACAGAGTGCCGTTGCCTTGTTAAATGAATGGAGTGATAAAATCAAGCTATCCAATGCAACAGTCATTGATTCCGACAAGGCTATGCGTGTTGAAGTCAAAAAAGTTGGATGGGCCACTGTTTATTACGATCAATTTCAATCCGGTCTGGTATTCAGATTTCAATCCGAGAATGACAATGGCATGCAGAAATTAAAGAAGTCATTCAAGAAACTGGTGCCGGATAATTCAACATTCAAACTTCCTTTCTAGATAAATTCATGGAGAAACAAACCCCTCCCAGGCCAGAAGCGGCTGATTCGATTGCGCGTGTATTGATTGAAGCTTTGCCATATATTCAACGATTTGCCAATAAAACTGTCGTTGTTAAATATGGAGGCAATGCAATGGTCAGTGAAGCCTTGCAACACAGCTTTGCCCAGGACATTGTATTGTTGAAACTGGTCGGTTTGAATCCGGTTGTGGTACATGGTGGTGGTCCGCAAATCGGAGATTTGCTGACACGACTGGGTAAGTCCAGTAACTTTATCGGTGGTATGCGAGTGACTGACCGTGAAACCATGGATGTCGTGGAAATGGTATTAGGGGGTCTGGTGAACAAACAGATCGTCAGTCTCATCAATCAACATGGCGGTAAAGCTGCCGGATTGTCCGGTAAAGACGGTAACCTGATTGCAGCCAGAAAGTTGAATCTGGCCCCGCAACAGCTTGAAAATGCGCCTTCTGAAATTATTGATCTGGGTCATGTCGGTGAAGTGGAATCGATTAATCCAGCCATCATCGAAACACTGGTTAATCAAGGGTTTATCCCGATTGTCGCTCCAATTGGTGTCGGACAAGACGGACATTCCTATAATATCAATGCTGATCTTGTGGCGGGTAAGATCGCAGAAGTTTTACATGCCGAAAAATTGATTTTACTGACCAACACTGCTGGAATTCTGGATCAGTCGGGAGAATTACTGACAGGGTTGGGTTTAAGTGATATCGATGATCTGATTGATGACGGAACAATTTCAGGTGGCATGTTACCCAAGGTTGGTTGTGCGGTTGAAGCACTCAAAAATGGGTTGTCCAGCGTGCATATCCTTAACGGAACTCATCAACACGCAGTATTGCTTGAACTGTTTACTGATCAGGGTATAGGCACCTTATTGACAAACGGTTAGAAGCTGTTTGGTTAAAAAAGATATCCGCAGTAACGCCCTTGAAACTGGACATACCGCAACCAAGGTGGTTCTGTAGCAGAATTCTCTGATTCAATATGGCTTTTCCAATCGTCACTGAAACCTGTCAGTTCGCTGTTTACACAGCACGTTAACCCTCAGTGTTACTTCAAACTCGATCCCGTTCACCGATTCAGTGTGTTTGAATGTGATGACGATTTTTTCTGAATTCGGTATAGTTAGCAACAATAACGAGAATTAACCGGGTAAAACCAGAACGATAAGGATAAAGAGGTATCCGTGACAAACACTAACGCCCAGAACGCTAATTTCCGCAAACATTTTCTAGATTTTGAACAACCCATCGCTGAACTTGAAGCTAAAATCGAGGAGCTGGGTAATGTCGGTTTTGACAATGAAATCAATATCAGCGAAGAGATTTCTAATTTAAAAGAGAAAAGCCGCAATCTTACCAGTACGATTTTTTCATCGTTGTCAGCCTGGCAGATTTCGCAACTGTCTCGCCATCCTCTTCGACCCTATACAAAAGACTATATCGGTCAAGTCTTTACTGAGTTTAACGAACTGCATGGTGATCGGGCATTCGCTGATGATGAGGCGATCATCGGTGGAATGGGGCGCTTGGAAGGCCGACCAGTGATGATTATCGGGCACCAGAAAGGGCGTGATACCAAAGAGAAAATCAGGCGTAATTTTGGAATGCCCAGACCAGAAGGATATCGTAAAGCACTGCGCTTGATGCAACTGGCGGAGCGTTTTGATATGCCGGTGATCACCTTGATCGATACCCCTGGCGCATACCCGGGAATCGGAGCCGAAGAACGCGGCCAGAGCGAAGCGATTGCCAGAAATCTGTTTGTGATGTCTAATCTCAAGGTGCCGATTATTTGTACAATTATTGGCGAAGGTGGTTCTGGTGGTGCTTTGGCAATCGGGGTTGGTGATCGTGTCTTGATGCTGCAATACAGTACCTATTCCGTAATCTCCCCTGAAGGTTGTGCGAGTATTTTGTGGAAGAATGCTGATAAAGCCGAGCTGGCGGCGGAAGCCATGAATATTACCTCTGAGCGCTTAAAAGAACTGGAACTGATCGACGATATTGTGCAAGAGCCACTGGGCGCTGCCCATCGGGATATTGAGCTGTCCTGCGCCAATCTTAAGGCGGCATTGCTGAAAAGTCTGAGAATTGTCGAGAAGCAATCCGTTGACGACATGCTGGCTACCCGCTATCAGCGTTTGATGGATTATGGTGTGTATACAGACGAGCCTGAAAAGCCGGTGTCCATGTTATCGATTAAATCCAAGTAAATTGTCAGTGTGGCGAAATCGCTGCAAGCACTATCTGATCCCTGGTTTCAACATCAACTCGATCAGTTTTCGCAAGCCCCGCGTTTCTGGATTGCCCTGAGTGGTGGTCTGGACTCCAGGGTATTGCTAGAGTTGTGTGCTCGTTTACAATACCGACACAGCGCCAGCACTCAAAGCAACTATCTGTTTTCGGTTATTCATGTCAATCATCAACTCCAACCAGAAGCTGAGCAATGGGCCCAGTGTTGCATTGAGAGTTGCCAATCACTGAATCTGGATATCCGGATTGTTACAGTCAAAGTCAATATTAATCAGGGCCAGAGTCTGGAGCAGGCTGCCAGAAATGCGAGGCGGCAGGCATTTCGTGATGTCATGCAATCCGGTGAAATCCTGCTTACTGCACATCATCTCAATGATCAGGCTGAGACAGTTTTGCTCAGATTGCTTCGTGGCAGTGGAGTGACCGGGCTTGCCGGAATTCGACCTGTTGTGAAATTCGGATCAGGATGGATGGCACGACCGTTACTCTCTGTTTCACGTCAACAACTTCAAGACTATGCCAGGCAACATGGATTGCAGTGTATCGATGATCCAAGCAATCAGAATCATGATCATGACAGAAATTTTCTGCGTCATGCCATCATTCCGCAACTTGAGGATCGCTGGCCTGGCTTGCAGGCAACATTGGCCCGAAATGCCGGGCATTTGCGCCAGGCTGATGATTTCCTGAATGAACAAACCGGCAACATAATTCATCAAGTACTGGATCAAGCAGGACGCATACTGGTAAAGGAATTTTCAGCCCTGGATGATTTTACTCGACACTTAGTGTTGAGGAAATGGTTTGAATATCATGACTTATCGATGCCCTCAACCAGAATGCTGGAACAGATTGAGTGCGATATTGTCGCAGCGCGATCGGATGCAGACCCTTGTCTGAGCTGGAACAGCGATGGACACTGTATTCAGATTCGGCGCTATCGGAATATGTTGTATATTCTAAAAAACCCTCGTACATTGAATACAGATGACATAGTGATTCCCTGGGATGGCCAAAGTCGATTGGAGTTACCCCTGGAACTTGGACATCTGACGGCTGAAGCAAGTGATGCAGGTGGTGTTGATGACAGGCTTTGGACAACTGCACGTATCGAGATTCGTTTTCGGCAAGGTGGTGAATCCTGTCTGTTGCCGGGCAGGGCAGGTCATCGCAGCCTGAAAGCGGTCTTTCAGGAGCTCAATATACCACCCTGGGAAAGAATGGGGATTCCGTTGATTTATTTGAATGGTGAGCTGGCAGCAATAGCCCACTTAGTTGTGTGTGCTCCATTTTATGTTGACACAGGGCAACCTGCTGTCAAAATCAAACAGCAACCGTAAACAATACAGAGTCGATCATTTAAATCCTGTTCATGATTGATATGGAAAGCTAGCCAGAATTCCGGTTATCATGCTAATGTTAGCCTGTTTGCGTTTGACTGATTACTTACAATTTAAGGAACAAAACTCATGACTGTTAAAATCCGTGTAGTGCTTTTTTTAACTGTGGTTTTTTGCATTGTCCCAGGTCTCGCTTTTTCAGGAGCAACAGCGAATGATGGCAAAGCCTCGTTGACTCTGGAACAAATACAAGGCTCCTGGAGTTTAAAGGGAACGACTCAACGTAAGGGCGAGAATTTGATAGCTGAAAATCAAACATGGAATTTTCAGTCAGACGGTATGCTAAAAACAGTTGCTGAAGATCGAAGAGCTGATGATACATTTTCGATTACGGTGAAGTATAAAATCGAAAATGGCATGTTAAAAGTCCAACGGGCCGGCAGCAATACCCGCTGGAATCGGTTCCAGGTTCTTGAGGTGAGCGATCAGAAACTTGTTTTGAAAGGTGGAATTGAAGGTTATATGTATTTTGAACGTCTCTGATCCTGGATGATTTGGCGTTTAGAATCAAACTCTGAGAATTCCGAAAGCGTCTACGCAGTTGTCTGCTCCGGTTCCCAGAGTTTTATGAGTAATCTTCGACACAATACCAAAAGCATGCTGTGTAAGGCAGAAACAAATCAACGTCTCAAGGTTGTCCAGTGACGCTTATTGTGCAGGTCATTGTTGCTCTGGTTTCAGTAATTCCTCTGGCAGAGTTAAGCTGGTGGGTGCTTTCAGATCAATCTGGAATAATTTCAGATGATTTTTTATTGGCATATTCAGGGCTTTGGGCATTGAATTTCATGGTTTTTTTTCTGGCTATCAAACCGGCTATGCGTATCACCGGATTTCAGTTACTGGCTTCGTTGCAAACGATGATGGGTTGGTTCGCAGCGGGATACGCCGTTGTTCACGCAATTGTCTGGTTGGCGATTGATTTACACTGGAACTGGTCTTTCATTGCTGGACGAATTGAACAGGATCTGATCTTGCTCTGTGGCGCAGCAGGGTTAGTTGGCCTGCTGTTATTGTTTATCAATCCGTTTGATGCTCTGGATCAATTAACTTCAAAATTGCTTGTCCCTGTCGTCGCTGTTTGTCTGATTCACTTTTTTTTCGTCACCACTGAAGATCGCACCATGCCCGGAATTTACACCGGTGTATTTCTGACCTTGCTGGGGTATCGAGGCAAGCATGCTATGGTACCCAAATCAGTACCAGAACTGGTCTCCCGATTGTTAAAAAAATAATCACACCAATCATTTATCTCCACATTTTCTAATCTCCACCAGACTTAATTCATGAACTTTTCAGTCAGTCATTCAGATGGCGCGGCACGTCGTGCTGTACTTGAGTTTTCCAGAGGATCAATTGATACTCCAGCCTTTATGCCGGTTGGCACCTACGGCACTGTTAAAGCCATGACTGCGGAAGAACTCCATGATTCAGGCGCTCAGATTATTCTCGGTAATACATTTCATTTACTGTTAAGACCGGGTATGGAGGTTATTCAGGAACATGGTGGACTGCATAAGTTTATGCATTGGGAGCAGCCAATTTTAACTGATTCTGGAGGATTTCAGGTATATAGCCTGGGTGACATGCGTAGTTTGTCTGAACAAGGTGTTGAATTCCGTTCGCCAATTAATGGCGATCTGGTGTTTTTGAGTCCTGAAGAATCCATGCGTGTGCAACGGATTCTCAATGCAGATATTGTGATGATCTTTGATGAATGTACGCCGTATCCGGTTGATCACAAAACAGCAGAAGAATCGATGGAATTATCCTTGCGCTGGGCAATGCGCAGCAAGGAGGCGCATAGTGACAATCCGTCTGCTCTGTTTGGTATTGTGCAGGGTGGAATGTATCATGATTTACGTCAACGTTCATTAGCCGGGCTCACTGAGATTGGTTTTGACGGATATGCCATCGGTGGATTGTCGGTTGGAGAACCCAAGCACGAGATGCTGGACGTGCTGGATCAATTGATGCCGGCTATGCCAACTGATAAACCACGTTATCTAATGGGTGTCGGCAAACCCGAAGATCTGGTTGAGAGTGTGCGCAGAGGTGTGGATATGTTCGACTGTGTATTACCGACACGTAATGCCAGAAATGGCCATTTGTTTACACGCAATGGTCATATCCGTATTCGCAACAGTCAATTCCGCCATGATCTGTCTCCAATCGACGATCAATGTCAATGCTATACGTGTACGCATTTTTCACGTGCGTATTTACGCCATCTCGACCAATGTAACGAGATTCTCGGTGCACGTCTCAATACTATTCACAATCTGCATTATTATCAGGAATTAATGCAGTCCATGCGCCAGGCTATCGAGGCCGGTAGTTTTGGCGAGTTTGTGGAGCAATTCTATCTGCAACAGGGCAAAAAAGTGCCATCTATGCGATAATCTTCTGGCTAACAGGTATTAAAGTGATTCGAATTCAATCCGAAAACCGAAATTGAGTATGTCGCTCGATGGGTTTCTGAGCTGTTTGATTCTGGTTTGGAATGGGGAACTCGTGTCAAACAATCACGCCAATGAGCTGGACTGGAGCGAGTATAAATACTACTTCTGTATGGTGTGACTTGTAATTGCTGATCATAGTCCCAATATTGGAATACAGGTGAATTCAATACCGATGATTCTGTCGAACACATCAATGCCGATATTTTCATTCAATAATGACGATAACAATTAGGTTTTAAACATGGATTTTTTTATTTCAAATGCAATGGCCGAAGGCGCTCAGGTGGCCGGTAACGATTTTGCCGGTTTATTAATGCCGATGGCAATTCTGGTGTTCTTTTATTTTCTGTTTATCCGACCGGGACAAAAACGGGCCAAGGAACACAAGAAAATGGTCGATTCCCTGAGTAAAGGGACCGAGCTGGTGACCACTGGCGGGTTGCTCGGTAAAGTGGCGCATGTCGATGATAATTTTATCGGCCTCGAAGTCAGTCCTGAGAAAGTTGTTTGGATCCAACGCAGCGCAATTAGCTCATTGATGCCAAAAGGGACTTACAAAGCGCTGGTAAGAAACCAGTAATTCAATCACCAGCGTTTGAGTCGCTGAGTTGTCCTGGCGAGTAATCTCTATTCGGCACGTTCAGTGCCGACTTTATTTTATTTAACTGATCGGTAACACTATGCTGAATCAATTTCCTGCGTGGAAAAATTGTTTAATTATTATCACGATTCTGGTTGCTACCTTGTATGCACTGCCGAATTTATTCGGATCGGATCCATCAATTCAGGTATCTGCTCTGCGTAAAGCGGTTCTGGATGACGCCAAAATCAATCAAATTAAAGCTGTTCTGGAACAGAATAACATTGTCTGGATTAATGATGATGCAAGTGAATCCAGTTTGCTGCTGCGATTCGCCAATACCGATTCTCAATTAAAAGCAGCCGATCATATTCGTGCAGAACTGGGCTCTGATTATGTCACTGCACTGAATCTGGCTCCGGCAACGCCTGAGTGGCTGGCCGGTCTGGGTGCCGAACCCATGTATCTTGGACTCGATTTACGTGGTGGTGTGCATTTTTTGCTGGAAATCGATATGGACTCGGCAATTAAACAGGCTGAAGAACGCTATACCAGTGATCTGAAAACTGGTTTTCGTGAAAACAAAATACGCTATACAAAAGTCGAGTCAAATGACGGGTTGATTGTTGTTGACTTCAAGGATACGGAAAATCTTGAAAATGCCAGGAATTTTATAAGCTCTGATCTGCAAGGTCTGGAATTTGTTTCGCAACCAGAGGAAGGCTTGAGACTGGTGACACGTTTGTCATTGAATAAAAAACGTGAAATCAAAAAATTTGCAGTCGCGCAGAATATGACCACATTAAGAAACCGGGTCAATGAACTGGGCGTTGCAGAGCCGGTGATTCAGCAGCAAGGTGAAGAACGGATAGTTGTTCAGCTGCCGGGTGTTCAGGATACCGCGCGGGCCAAGGAAATTCTGGGTGCAACTGCGACTCTGGAATTCCGTCTGGCTGATGTCAAACATGATGTGCAGCTTGCAGCGCAGGGACGGGTTCCTGCCGGCTCCAAACTATATCGTGAACGGGATGGTAGTCCTGTCTTGTTAAAACAGCAAATCATTGTTACCGGTAATCAGGTTGTTGATGCCAGCTCCGGTCTGGATCAACAGACTGGCGGTCCGATGGTCTCGGTAACACTGGACGGTGTCGGTGCCAAAAAAATGGGGCGTATCACCAGTGACAATATCGGAAAACCGATGGCTGTAGTGTTTATCGAGAGCAAATCAGAAATCAAAAAAGTCGATGGTGAATTTGTCCGGGAGCGCACACAGGTTGAGGAAGTCATCAATATTGCCACAATACGTGATAATTTCAGCAAACGCTTTCAGATCACCGGACTGGATTCAACAACCGAAGCGCGTAATCTGGCCTTGTTGCTGAGAGCAGGTGCTCTCGCTGCCCCAATGGATATCGTCGAGGAACGCACTGTCGGTCCAAGTCTGGGTAAAGACAACATTGAAAAAGGGTTCAAGTCGGTTGTAGTGGGTTTTATCCTGGTTCTGCTGTTTATGGTTCTGTATTACCGCAAATTTGGATCGATTGCTGATATTGCTCTGGCTGCCAATCTGGTTTTGTTGTTTGCAGTATTGTCGTTTCTGCAGGCAACGCTAACACTACCAGGTATTGCCGGGATTGTTTTGACAGTGGGTATGGCTGTCGATGCCAATGTATTGATTTTTGAACGGATCAGGGAAGAATTGAAAAGTGGAAGCACCCCGCAGCAAGCCATCCATGCCGGTTATGAAAAAGCATTTTCCACGATCTTCGATGCCAATCTCACCACATTGATTGCAGCTGTCGTATTATTCAGTTTTGGAACCGGTCCAATCAAAGGCTTTGCCGTGACATTGTCTATCGGTATTGTCACATCAATGTTTACCGCAATACTTGTCACACGAATGCTGATCAACTGGTTATACGGGGCTAAACGGCTCGATAGTTTGTCGATCTGGCCGCTTTGGGTTAATGGCAAACAAGTCGCGCAAGATGTAACACCAGACAGCTTGACGAATGGAGCAAAAGGATAAAGCCATGAGCGATCATTTTCACTTTAATTTAATGGGAAAGCGCAAAATTGCGCTGATTTTGTCTACTTTGCTGATTGTTGTATCAATTGCCTCATTAGCTCTTCGTGGTTTGGTTTTAGGTATTGATTTTACCGGTGGTACGTTGGTTGAAATTGGCTACCCGGATTCAGTTGACCCGGAAACAGTACGCAGCCAGCTGGTTACTGGAGGCTTTGATGATGCCAGTGTTCAGCATTTTGGATCCTCAAAAGATATCCTGATTCGCCTGCCATCTAAAGAAGGTCGGGTGAGCGCTGAGTTAAGTACCCGGATCATGAATGTGGTGAAAACCGGTGAAAGTGCCTCCGCTGAACTGAGAAGAATCGAGTTTGTCGGTCCGCAAGTTGGTGAAGAGCTGCGTGAAAATGGCGGTTTGGCAATGCTGTATGCCATTTTCGGGATTTTATTGTATGTCGCCTGGCGCTTTGAATACCGGTTCTCTTTGGGTGCGGTTGCAGCTTTGGTCCATGACGTCATTATCACGCTGGGATTTTTTTCGGTGTTTGCGCTTGAATTCGATCTAAGCGTATTAGCCGCGATACTAGCCGTGATTGGTTATTCACTGAACGATACTATCGTGGTATTTGACAGAATTCGCGAAAATTTCCGGCGAATGCGCAAAGGTCGCCCGGTCGAGGTGATGAATGTATCACTCAATCAAACATTAACACGAACAATCATTACGTCTTTAACGACATTGCTGGTATTGATAGCGCTGGTCTTTTTGGGTGGTGAAATCATTCATAATTTTGCTGTGGCATTGATTGTTGGTGTCTTGATTGGTACATACTCGTCCATTTATGTGGCAAGTCCGGTTGTTCTGGCCCTGGGTGTCAGTAAGGAAGATTTAATGCCACCAGAGAGAGAAGGCGATGAGTTTGAAGACTGGGTTTAATGACTCTTCAAATATGATGCAGAGTATCAATCAGTTTTAAACGCTTGAGGACTATCGTTGAAACGTTGATGATGTATCATTACATTCAAATATAATAGTTTTGCTTACGGGTTGTTGATGCGTCGAATCAACAACCCGTTTTAGTATGTGCACTGGATAACCAAGTTGTTGATATGATAACTGTTTGAAACAGGAGTATTTAACTGTTCCTGGCTGTCTGTTGAAATTGAATCTAGTGTGACGATGTAGATTTGTACTGTTTAAACCATCAAACCTTACACAAGCGATTGTGAAGTGTATTTTTCATATTTTTTCAATTTAATCGACAGTAAAATAAAGACCAATTGGAAAAATTTGAATTGCGTGGTAGGGTTTTATCTAAAAAGGTTTTGATATCAGGTGGTGACAACCGTTTTGCAGACAGTGAATTCTGTTAGAAAAAGCCCACGTACCGAGTTGGATGATTGGTATATAACGACTGCCGGGCAACGTGTTCAGAATCTTGAAGTGGATTATCTGAAAACCCAGCTGTTTCTTTATTACGGGCAAAAAATAGTACAGTTCGGAGCACTTGGCTGGGAGCAGCGATTCCTGGATGAGTATTGGTTGCCCAATCTGCATATTATCGAAGAGCAGCCTGAAACGACATCTTTAAACTCAAAAGTGTGTTGTTTAAGCAGTTATCAAGCTGTTTCAGTGACCAGTGAAATTGCAGAATGGGTATTAATTCCACATCGGCTGGAATATGAAGCCAACTGGAAAGTCATGCTGGAGGAAGCTGAACGGATTTTGAAGCCGGAAGGCACCTTGTTTATACTCGGTTTCAACCCCTGGTGTCTGCCGCATTTAAAAGACATTCTGTGCCGTGGCCGGACCAGATTTCCTGAGTGTGCGGGGTTATTGTCCAGTGATACTGTCATGCGTGTTCTGCAAGCCCTCAATTTTGAAGCCGATCAAAGCGTATTTTTTTATCCTGGTCTGGCTAAAATGAAACCGGCTGCTTTTGAATCCAGGCATTGTTCTGTTGGTGCGGTCAGTTACGTGATTCGAGCACGAAAACGCAGATTCACACTCATTCCTGGTAAATCCCCCTGGCGTATCCGTTCCCTGATTCACCGGCCGGCGCCAATACCGGTACCCAAGCAAGCTGCAAGATCATCGTAGCTCTAACACTACACTATTTTTAAGGAAGTTGTTGATTCATGCAGAAACAAGTTTTTGCCTATACGGATGGAGCGTGCAAAGGTAATCCCGGGCCTGGTGGATGGGGCGTATTACTGGAATGCGAGGGCACAGAGAAGGAATTATGGGGTGGTGAACTTGAGACTACCAATAACCGCATGGAAATCATGGCGGCAATACAAGCCCTTGAATCGTTGACAAAACCAGCCACTATTGAAATTGTCACTGATTCCCAATATGTGATGAAAGGCATTACTGAATGGTTACCCAACTGGATCAAACGCAACTGGAAAACAGCGGCCAACAAGCCAGTTAAAAATGCTGATCTGTGGCTACGATTGCAAACAGCATCACAGAAGCATAAGGTGAGTTGGAGCTGGGTCAGAGGTCATCAAGGGCATGAAGGCAACGAACGAGCTGATTGTCTGGCAAATCGCGGTGTTGACGATATTCTCAACCAGTCATAAAACATTTGTTTCAAAAGGGAGACTTTGAATGCAGGCAATTGCTATCAGCCAATCTGTATCAGCAGAAGAACTGGTGATTCAGGATTTACCGAAACCGGAGATAAATTCAGATCGCCAGGTTCTGGTCAGGCTAAAAGCAGCAGGAATCAATCCACTTGATATCAAGATCAGACAAAACAAGCAAGGGTTTCCAGTTGAGCCTCAAGCCATATTAGGTTGCGATGGCGCAGGAATCGTTGAGCAAACCGGAAGCGCAGTGACTGCATTCAAGCCAGGAGACGCTGTATTTTTTTGTCATCCGGGGCTGAACGGCAGGCAGGGAACTTACGCTGAATATGCTCTTGTGGATCAAGCAGTTCTTGCGCCTAAACCTGAAGTCCTAAGTTTTACTCAAGCTGCAGCAATTCCACTGGTGTTGATTACAGCCTGGGAAGCTTTATTTGACCGTGCCAGTTTACAATCCGGAAATCGTGTTCTGGTTGAAGCGGGGGCCGGAGGTGTCGGACATATTGCAGTGCAGCTGGCTGTAAAAGCGGGTGCCAGAGTGGCGACAACTGTTGGTTCACAACAGAAGGCTGATTATCTCAAACAGTTAGGTGCTGAAAAAATCATATTTTATCGTGATCAGGATGTGGTTGATGAAATCATGCAATGGACAGGTCAAACAGGTGTGGATATCGCATTCGATACCATCGGCGATGAGGTATTGCAGCGTTGTTTATCAAGTACTCGATGTTACGGAGATGTAGTCACCATTCTAACGCCAACTGCCGAGACTGACTGGTCAGAGGCACGATTGAAAAATATCCGCTTTAGTCAGGAACTGATGTTAACACCGTTTTTTCTCAATGATCACGAGACTATGCAACATCAGTCTGATATTTTGAAGAAATGTACTGAAGACTTCAATCAATCTAGGTTGTCAGTCAAAGTCGCCAAGGTGTTCCAGTTGGAACATGCAGGACTTGCGCATCAATATCTGGAACAGCAAGTCCCGATAGGAAAAGTTGTTTTGGAAATCAATTAAAATGTCTGTCAATGCTTACAGAGTATTGCCGTAGTCAGTCTGACCCTTTTTATCGATCATATAACGTTTAGCCAGTCAATTAAATGTATTAATTTCTTGCCAACTTCATGTATAAAAAAGCATTTTATGTTCTCCACAATTACTGTGGATAACTTTGTGGATTAAATGTGTAGAGCGCTTGTAATTGCATATTGCGAGTACAGTTTCATTAAATTGTAACCTTTTTGTACAGGGGATAAACTCCCATAAATTCAATGGTTTAAATATTCTCTATGAATTTGATAGAGAGAAAAAATTAATTCAACCAAGTGCTTGACAAGTGAAATTACCATGTGAATAAGTGATATGCCGCATGTTAAGCATATCAACATTGTTTAAGTCCCTGATGTTAGGTATTTATGTGT
>JAHZJL010000303.1 GCA_022600935.1 Gammaproteobacteria bacterium | reverse complement strand
TGGTATGCATTCCCAAGTGATACTTGGGAAAGAGGGGCGAGAGTCGTGTGCTGGGTGGGATGAATTATCTTATTTGGTGTTTTGGACAACGACTTCGAGTATTGGCACTTCCCACTGGTCTACCTTGAAGCGAGTCTGGTACTGTTCTTCACTGTCAGATTTATAGCGCGTAATCATTGCGATGACTCTGGCTGATTGAACAGACTCTAGCTTTGCTTGCCATTTTTGTTTGGCCTGTTTCGACAATATACTAATGATAGTGTTGTCTTTTTTAACCACAACATTGTTATTTTGTTGACTGATTGCGACCCGAGAGCCGACGCTCAGCGCTGCTAATTCTCGGTGGATTGAGTGTTGTGCCGGAAAATTCCCCGCATAACTCAGATTAATTTCCGACAAACCCAAGATGCTGAATTGTTTGTCGTTGATCAGTTGATGGTCGGCACTGGTGATCTGACTTGTGCGGTGTGTTACAAAATCCCCATTAACAGCTGCAAGATAAGCATTATTGAGGTCTTGCCTTTGCAGCAGGCAAAGTGTTTCTTTTGCCCGGGTCATGGCGACATAATACAAGCGTCGTTTTGGTTCGGTTGCTGGTGGTGACCAAGCGCCGTCCAGAATAAACACATGACTAAATTCCATGCCTTTGACTGAGTGGATGGTACTGAGAAAGACACCGTTTCCGATGCGACACTCACGGCGCTGTTCGGCAAACGACTCATACAGATACTCCAGCAATTGTTGCTGGCTGGTTTCTGCGTTATCGGTCAGTGTTTGCCAGATCTGTAACAATTGTTTGAGCTGTTGATTCCAGATTGTATCTGCTTGTTGATGCAAAAATGTCAGCCAATCGCTGGCGACACAGAGTGACTCAGTTGATTGCTTAATCGCGTTGAGTAACACCCGGTTTTCTCGGATTCTGAACGGCGATGGTTGACTTTGTTTGGGCAAGCTCAGGCTTAATGGAATAGCCCTGGCTTCAAGACAAGCCCTGACTTGGTTGAGAAAACGCCATTCCGTCGATAATACTGCGCAATCCGAGTAATCGAGACTATTATCCAATTGTCTTAGTCGTAACAGTTCTTGCAACATGGCATGTGCTTGATCTGCCTCGTTTGGACAAGACAAGATCTGCACCCGGCCTTTCAACACTGGATCAAGCTTTCCCCACCGACCACCCGCAGCTAGCTCCTTTCGTCCCTGATTGATGCGTATTGGATGATTTTGCTTCATCCGGTCAAGATTGGCTTGTATCAACTGGTTGGATGCATTGATGATATGCGCGGTGGAGCGATAGTTTTCGACCAGATAAAGTTTAGTTGCCTGATAATCCTGTTCAAATTGTCGAATAAAGCCGATATTAGCCCCACGAAACTGGTAAATATTCTGATCATCATCGCCCACAGCCATCATTGTCAGTTTGCTGTCTTCATCCAGCTTGCGCCCTGCCAAAGCTGAAATCAACTGATATTGCTGTTGGTCGATATCCTGATACTCATCAACCAGTATAAAGCGATAACCGGCTAACAATCTGTCGCGCATTTCTTCATGGTCGATGTTCAAACCTGTTTGGGTGCCGGTGAGCAGATCAATCGCTTGCTGTATCATAGATTGAAAGTGTTGTTCAGCATGATTGCCATCAATTCCAGCCATCTCTGTGAACGCATGGCCTGATAAGCGCAAGCTGAGTCCGTGATAGGTTTGAATCGTTACTCTTTTTGCATCTGCACCCACTAAATCAATCAGTCGTTGTCTTAATTCGATCGCCGCATTGCGGTTAAAACACAAGATTAAAATACTATTGGCTGGGATTTGTTTAACCCTTATCAAATATGCGCAACGGTGAATAATTACCCGGGTTTTACCTGACCCCGGTCCTGCCAGGATTAAACTGTTCTCGTTTTCATGACTGGCAACCAGCGCTTGCTGTTGTGGGTTTTGCAAGTCACTGACAATGCGTTGAAATGATTGCTGGCTGGTGGCACGCTCCAGGATCTCCTTGCGACCTTTAAAATAGCGCTTTACAAACTCGGTCTTATCCTGAGAAAAATATGCGACTACAAAAGCCAAGGCATGGCCGATTTTTTCCAGCCCCTGGCGAGCATATTCATTCATTACATGGACTTGAAAAATGCGCTCGCTGTAATGTTGTGACAAGGGTTCATAGTCACCCTTGATATAACGCCGCCCTTTGGCTTCAGGCAATACTTTAATGGTCATTGCCTGACGGAACACCGCTAATCCTTGTTGTAGGGTGATAATTTTTTGTTCATGCAAGAAATTAAGTGTTCTTTCCACCGCCGCCAGTGGATCTTTTAACATTGAACGTATGACTAGATCCTGATTGAGCGCTATCAGCAACTCTTCTACTGAGAATTCGACCAACAAATCTGCACTGGCTTTGGTATCCATCGGAATTTTGCCTAGCAGTGTATTCACGATTTGCTGTGCAACGGCATGGCGACGCTGAACGATTTCTGTTAAAGCATTCCAGCCCCGATTGAGCTTAACGCTGTACTGATCCTGAGAAATGTGGCGGATGACCAAACTGCCTTTATTCCCGGCAAGCCCTTGACCGTCTTTACTCATTGAAATCAAAAGCAATCGCAACACTTCTGGATTACAGTTGTTAAAGCGCTGATCCATTAACCGTTGATTTGCATGCCTAAGCGATAACACCTGCCATTCTGCATTGTCTGCATCAGGCGCTTGTTCTTGTAAAATCGCGATTAGAGCAATCTCCAGCTGGCAAATTTGTTGCAGAACTTTGCTGGATGAATTACTCACTTTATACCGAACAAAAGCAGTTAATAGCAGGTTTTTCTGGATAATACCTGCTGTTGACATATCGTATAAGGTGCGAATAACACGTTGACTGGCGGTAACAGTCTGTTCCTTATCTGTTGCCGGGGAAAACTCAGCCAGCAAGGCTAGTTCATGAGCACTGAATCCATCGTCACTGTCAGCATTGAATAAGGCCTCTAATATAGCCAGCCAGCGTTTCTGCTGGTACTGAGATAAGGACAAATCTGCTATTTTTTTCTCAGCCTGTTGCAGGTTTTTAACCAGAGGTCGTCCTTGAAAAACCTGGGTTTTATTTTCGTTACGTTGAATAAATCCTGCCCGCTCCAACCACGAAACAGCTGTAATGACTTTGGTTGCTGCATTATGATCATCGGCTTCAAAACTGGTCTCAACGATTTCATTTTGTAATAATTCGCCAGTGGTCACCACGACATTGCCGAATTTATCCTTGCGTGTTTTGCGCAAGCCTTTCAGAATTTGCGAGATATCACGCTGGTTTAACTGGGAAGAGGCAGACAGTTTGAACTGGGTATCAATATCATTCTCATCAAATAATAATACGCATTCGGCGAGTTGTTGGTCACGCCCTGCCCGCCCGGCCTCTTGCAAATAATTTTCCAGTGAACCAGGGATATCAGCATGAATAACCAGCCGCACATCTTCCTTATCGATACCCATACCAAATGCATTGGTAGCAGTAATAACGCGGGTATTATTACTGATAAAGTTTTCCTGAATATGTTTTTTCTCAGCAACATTTTTACCCGCATGAAAGGCTTCAACCTGCCAATCCTGGCTGGTTAAAAATTCTGCAATTTCTTCAGTTTGACTGCGTTTGGCGCAATAAATAATCGCACTCCCGGTTTCATGATCATCCAG
>JAHZJL010000302.1 GCA_022600935.1 Gammaproteobacteria bacterium | reverse complement strand
CGTGGGGTAGGTTGTCTGAATGGACAATCATATCGCCGCGGCTGATGTCGATTTCATCCTCGAGCGTGACTGTGATGGCCTGGGGTGGAAATGCCTGGTCGAGTTCACCGTCGTGAGTGACGATTGATTTGACACGGCTGGATTGTCCTGAAGGCAGGGCGGTGATTGCATCGCCATTGCGGATAATACCGCCAGCCATGGTGCCACAGAATCCGCGAAAGTCCAGATTTGGGCGGTTGACGTATTGCACAGGTAGGCGCACGTCATTGAAGTTACGGTCTGATGAGATTTGTATGGTATCGAGGATTTGCATCAGCGGTTCGCCCTGGTACCAGGGCGTCTGGTTGCTCGCGTTGACCACGTTATCGCCGTTGAGAGCCGAAATCGGTATAAATTGAATACTGGTCTTGTTGAGGTCGCTTGAAAAATTCAGATAATCCTGTTTGATGGTGTTGAAGACGGATTCCTTGAAATCAACCAGATCCATTTTGTTAATCGCGATCAGCAGGTGATTGATGCCCAGCAGCGATGCGATATAGCTGTGGCGTTTGGTCTGGGTGATAACGCCCGATCTGGCGTCGATGAGAATAATGGCCAGGTCGCATGTGGATGCGCCGGTAGCCATGTTGCGGGTGTATTGTTCGTGACCCGGTGTATCGGCGATGATGTATTTGCGTTTGGCTGTGGAGAAATAGCGGTAGGCGACATCGATGGTGATGCCTTGCTCGCGTTCGGCCTGTAATCCGTCGACCAGTAATGCCAGGTCGATTTCGTTGCCGGTGGTGCCGGATTTGACGCTGTCTGACTTGATGGCGCTGAGCTGATCCTCGTAGATCATTTTTGAATCATGCAACAAGCGACCGATGAGCGTACTTTTACCGTCATCGACACTGCCGCATGTCATTAGCCGCATGAGTTCTTTTTGCTCATGTTGCTGCAGGTAAGCGTTAATATCCGTACTGATTAAATCTGATTGGTGTGACATGGTGACTGTATCCTAGAAATATCCTTCGCGCTTTTTTTCTTCCATCGAGGCGGCCTGATCGTGATCGATGACCCGGCCCTGGCGTTCTGATGTCGTGGTTAACAGCATTTCCTGAATGATTTCAGGTAATGTGGTGGCCTCGGATTCCACGGCTCCGGTTAACGGGTAGCATCCCAGGGTACGGAAGCGCACTGTCTTCATCATCGGTTGTTCGTCAACCTCCATCGGCAGACGTTCATCGTCGACCATGATCAACGTGCCGTCACGGTAGACGACTGGTCGTTTGTCGGCAAAATACAGTGGAACAATTGGGATGTCCTCCAGGTAGATGTATTGCCAGATGTCCAGCTCGGTCCAGTTGGACAACGGAAACACGCGAATACTTTCACCTTTCTGAATGCGTCCGTTATAGATATTCCATAGTTCAGGGCGCTGGTTTTTAGGATCCCAACGGTGGTTTTTATCACGAAATGAATACACACGTTCTTTGGCGCGTGATTTTTCCTCATCACGCCGTGCACCGCCAAACGCAGCATCGAACTGATGCAGGTCGAGTGCTTGTTTCAAGGCAACAGTTTTCATGATATCTGTATGTACCTTACTGCCATGTGTGAATGGCCCGATACCTTGTTTGACGCCATCCTGGTTGGTGTGGACCAGCAGTTCCAGGCCCAGATTCTTCACGTGTTGATCGCGGAAGCGAATCATTTCCTTGAATTTCCAGGTGGTGTCCACATGCAGTAACGGGAATGGAGGTTTTCCAGGATAAAATGCCTTCATTGCCACGTGCAGCATGACTGCGGAGTCCTTGCCGATCGAGTACAACATGACCGGTTTTTCAAATTCTGCTGCAACTTCACGGATAATGTGGATGCTTTCAGCTTCGAGTTGTTTAAGATGTGTGAGTCGTTCTGTATCCATATTTGCTGTCGATTTCAGCCTGATGGGTTTAAAGGGTAAGAGATCAAAAAACTGTTTTTTAAAAATAACTGAGTATTATAACGGATAACTTTATTCTTTGTTGTAATGATCGTGATACAATTCGCAAGATCAATGGGTTGTGCAATCGTAATATGCCTTCTGACAATACCAAACCACTGCGGGTTATTCAAATAACCGATTCTCATCTTTTTGCAGATGCTTCGCGTGAGTTGAATGGGTTAAATACCTTTCACTCACTACAACATGTGATGAAAAGTGTATTGGGATACAAACCTGACTTGGTTGTATTTACTGGTGATATCGTCGATCTTGCCGAAGCGGAAGCCTATTTGAATGTTAAGTCGATTCTCGAAAACGTTGCAGTTCCAGTGTTCTGCATTCCGGGTAATCATGACGACCCGCAACTACTCAAACAACACTTGGTTTCTGAATCGGTTCGAGTGGATGACTCCGTGGTTCTGAACCACTGGCAATTGTTTTTTCTGAACAGTTATATACCTAATACACATAGTGGCCATCTGGACAAACGTCAGTTACAACGACTGGAACAGCATCTTGATAAATATCCACAGCATTCAGCATTGATCTGTTTGCATCATCACCCGGTGCCAATAGGTTCGCGCTGGATGGATGCAATGGGTCTTGACAATGCTGAGGAGTTGTTCGATGTAATTGACCGATATATTCAGGTAAAAGGAATCATCTGGGGGCATATCCATCAGGAATTTCAACAGATCCGACACGGTGTCAACCTGCTGGGATCACCATCAACCTGTGTTCAATTTAAGCCAATGTCCGATTCATTTAACCTGGATGATACTCCTCCTGGATTCCGATGGTTGAATTTACATCCAAATGGTGGCCTGGAAAGCGGTGTTCATTATCTGGACGATTATGTCAACTTTGAGCCGGCAATGGGTCATGATGCCACTTGAATAGATCTTGTGAGTTGGCAAAATTTAGAGAACTCCGAAGTATAGTCTATTGTCAGTTGTCTGCAAATAACAGGTTTTGAGTAACAATAATGAGATGTAATGTATTCATGAGATTCTTGTTAAATTTAATCTTGTTGATGGTGTTCAGTGGTTGCGTCATTGCTGACACTGTTTATGTCACAATTGAAAAGGATAACACTCTGGCTGTTGTTGACGGCCAGACTGGTGAATTGAAAAAGACAGTCAGCATCGGACGTCGCCCCAGAGGGATTGCATTAAGTGCTGACCAGAAACAGTTGTACGTGGCTGTGAGTGATGACGATACGATTCAGGTGATTGACCGCGATACTCTGACTGTTGTGAAAACTCTGCCGTCAGGTGACGATCCGGAAACCTTTGTAGTCAATAGCAAAGGCAATTTAATGTATGTCTCAAACGAAGACGACAATCTGGTCACTGTGATCGATCTGGAAAAAGCTGAAGCGATAAAAACCATTCAAGTCGGCGTCGAGCCGGAAGGTATTGCCGTCAGTGCCGATAACAAGTGGGTTGCAAGTGCGTCTGAAACCACGAATATGGTACATTGGATTGAGACGTCGACTCATACCATTGTTCACAATACGCTGGTAGATACCAGACCACGCGCTTTGCAGTTTACTGCTGACAGTCAGGAATTATGGGTCAGCTCCGAGATCGGCGGCAGTGTTTCCGTATTCGATGTTGCCAGCAAACAGCTTAAGCATAAACTGACCTTCAAAATTCCTGGCGTAACCCGTGAGACTATTCAGCCGGTCGGAATCGTGATCGATGCTCAACGGCGTTGGGCTTATGTGGCGTTGGGTCCGGCGAACCGTGTCGCTGTCATCGATGCCAAAAGCTATGAAATCAAGGATTATTTACTGGTTGGTCAACGGGTCTGGAATCTGGCATTCTCTCCCGATAATAAACGCTTATATACGACTAACGGGGCCAGCCATGATATCTCCATCATCGATCTCGAACAGCATAAAGTGACCAAATCTGTTGCTGTCGGTCGTTTTCCCTGGGGTGTGGTTGCGGCTCAGTGAGTGATTCGAATTCCACACCATCATCAGGTGGGTTGACAGTCAATAACCTGAGTTTTGCCTACGGTAAAAAAACTGCGCTGGATAATGTCAGTTTTCAAGCACATCGAGGTCGTTGCACGATTTTGTTAGGCCCCAATGGTGCTGGCAAAAGTACACTGTTTTCTCTGGTGACGCGATTATATGCCTCAAAGATTGGCTCGATTATGGTTGATGGTCGTGATTTGTCCAAAACTACTTACAAGGCACTGGCAGACCTGGGCGTGGTGTTTCAACAGGCCACACTGGATATGGATATGTCAGTGTTGCAGAATCTGCGATATCATGCCGCACTTCATGGATTAAACCGCAAACAAACCCATCAACGTATCGAACAGGAATTGAAACGGCAAGGTATGTATGAACGGCGCATGGAGAAAATTCGCCAGTTGAATGGTGGGCACAGACGCCGTGTCGAAATTGCCCGGGCATTGCTGCATGAACCATCAGTGATACTTTTGGATGAGCCGACTGTGGGTCTTGATATTGCAAGTCGACAGGCGATTGTCGAACACATGCATGAGCTTGTAAAGCAAGACAACCTGGCCGTGTTATGGGCGACACATCTGATTGATGAGGTTTACGAGAACGACCACTTGATCATTTTGCACCAGGGCAGGATTTGCGCTGATGGCATTGTTTCAGGGTTACTGGAGGAATTCCAGGCAGATGATGTCGGTCAATTGTTTCAAATGCTGACAACCGCTCAGCGCGTTGCATAATGTTGCATTATTTTCGGGCTTTATTCGGTATTATCAATCGCGAATTATGGCGCTTTCTCAGCCAGCGCGGACGTTTTTTTGCAGCGTTGGTCAGACCATTGGTGTGGTTGTTTATTTTCGCCGCCGGTTTTCGTTCTGCGTTGGGAATCGCAATTATTCCGCCCTACCAGACCTATATTCCCTATGAGGTGTATATCACCCCGGGTCTGATCGGTATGATTCAATTGTTCAACGGCATGCAGAGTTCTCTATCGATGGTTTATGACCGCGAGATGGGTAGTATGCGGGTATTGCTGGTGAGTCCGTTGCCACGCTGGTTTTTGCTGGTCAGCAAATTACTGGCAAGCACGTTTGTCTCGATAGTGCAGGTCTATGTGTTTCTGGCGATTGCATGGTTTTATGATGTACAGGCACCCTGGACAGGGTATCTTTGGGTGTTGCCGGCCCTGATTGTCAGTGGGTTGATGCTGGGTGCGCTGGGGTTGTTATTGTCATCACTGGTCAAGCAGCTGGAAAATTTTGCAGGTGTCATGAATTTCGTGATTTTCCCGATGTTTTTCCTGTCATCGGCCTTGTATCCATTATGGAAAATGCAGGAATCCAGTGAGTTGTTGACCCTGCTGGCGCGTTATAATCCATTTACCCAAGCGGTTGAACTGATTCGATTTGCGTTATACGGACAGTTCAATCAGGGCGCATTACTGTTCGTCACTATCATTTTGCTGGTATTTTTAATGCTTGCGATCTGGGGTTATAACCCGTCAAAAGGCTTGATGCCGCGGAAACGGGGTTAATTTGGGCTACAAAGCTGAACGAATAACATGATTGTAATTGAACACGCAACTAGAGCTTGATATGCTGTTAACGGGTATGACTGTTGCTTAGCATCGAATCGATTCATCATTAAAATAAGGGAAATATGTCGGGAGATACTGGGAAGAAAACAATTCTTGTCACAGGTGGTGCAGGGTTTATAGGAGGTAATTTCGTGCTGCGCCAGATTCAGCGTGGAGATACCCGTGTCGTGAATCTGGATGCGTTGACATATGCCGGCCATCTGGCCACCTTGGAGTCTATTGAAGATAACCCGAATCATCATTTTGTATTGGGGTCAATCTGCGACAGTAAACTGATCGAGTATTTACTGGAGACTCATCAACCGGATGCAATCATTAATTTCGCAGCCGAAAGCCATGTCGACCGTTCAATCGATAACCCCAATGCTTTTATCAAAACCAATGTCGAGGGTACGTTTGAGCTGTTAAACAGTGCCCGCGAATACTGGAGTCACCTGCAGCCAGACGCCAAACAGAATTTTCGGTTTTTACATGTCAGTACCGATGAAGTCTATGGTTCTCTTGGTGCCACTGGCTATTTTACAGAACAAAGCCAATACAGACCTAATTCTCCTTATTCTGCATCAAAAGCAGCAGCGGATCATTTTGTACGCTGTTATTTCAAAACCTTTGGTTTACCGACCCTGACTACGAATTGTTCCAATAATTATGGCTATTACCAGTTTCCCGAAAAGCTGATTCCCTTGATGATTCATCGTGCTCTGAAGGGTCAATCGTTGCCTGTCTATGGTAAAGGTGACAATGTTCGTGACTGGTTGTTTGTCGAGGATCATTGTGAAGCTCTGGAAACTGTTTTGGCTAACGGTCAACCTGGAGAGGTTTTCAATGTTGGCGGCCACAATGAAATGAGTAATATCGATCTGGTGAAGACTTTATGTGGTTTGCTGGATGAAATGCTTCCGGATTCACAATATCGTCCTCATCAGAATCTGATTGAATTCGTAGCCGATCGTCCGGGACATGACTTGCGCTATGCCATTGATGCGTCGAAAATTGAACAGCAACTGGGTTGGCGGCCAAAACATAATTTCAGTCAGGGTCTGCGTAAAACAGTGCAATGGTATCTGGATAACCAGTCCTGGTGTGAAACTGTGCTGGACGATGATTATGCTGGTGAGCGGCTCGGTGTTGTCCATTGATCTTAAGAGATGTCATAGTGAGCGATCAGACAATCAATATGGATTAAGATAGGCGTCAGCGATGTCATGGCGTAATCAATTGACCAGATAATAACAACTAACAATGACAATTCAATCCACACAGCGCAAAGGAATCATTCTGGCCGGTGGTGCCGGAACCCGTCTGCATCCTCTCACTCAATCAATCAGCAAGCAACTGCTCCCGGTTTATGATAAACCCATGGTTTATTACCCTTTATGTGTTTTGATGCTGACCGGGATTCGCGAGATTTTGCTAATTACCACACCGCATGACCAGGCCTTGTTCGAGAATTTGATTGGAGATGGTTCGCAATGGGGAATCACTCTGCAGTATGCTGTTCAACCCGAGCCCAATGGGCTGGCGGAAGCGTTTATTATTGGCAAGTCTTTTATTGACGATCAGCCCAGTTGTCTGGTACTGGGCGATAACATTTTTTACGGACACAGTTTTCAACAGTCCTTGCAAATTGCTGACCAGCGCCAGGATGGCGCAACGGTATTCGGTTACTGGGTGAATGATCCTGAGCGTTATGGAGTGGTCGAGTTTGATGAGTCAGGTCAGGTTGTGACGATTGAAGAGAAGCCAAAACAGCCGAAATCAAACTATGCGATTACCGGATTGTATTTTTATGATCAGCAGGTGACCGATCTGGCAGCAAGTCTCAAACCATCAGCACGGGGTGAGCTGGAAATTACCGATTTGAATCGATTGTATCTTGAGCAGAATCAATTGCGGGTCGAGCGACTGAGGCGCGGATTTGCCTGGCTCGATACCGGTACCCACAGTTCATTGATGCAGGCATCCAATTTTATTCAAACCATTGAGGAACGCCAGGGATTGAAAATCTGTTGTCCCGAGGAAATAGCGTTTAATTCTGGCTGGATCAGTGTGGATCAATTACAGCAAATGGCAGATAGTTTAAGTAAAAATGAATATGGTCAGTATTTGCACAGAATATTATCGATTGGACGTCCCAAATGAAAGTGACTGATACTGCATTACCAGGAGTCAAACTGATAGAGACAGATTGTTACCCGGATGAGCGTGGGTATTTCAAGGAAACCTGGAATCAGTTGCGTTACATGGAAGCCGGTATCAGAGAGTCGTTTGTGCAGGATAACTTGTCGTTTTCCAATGCCAATGTACTCCGTGGCCTGCACTACCAGAATCCTCAAGGCCAGGGAAAACTGGTTTCAGTGATGCAAGGTGAGATTTTTGATGTTGCAGTGGATATTCGTGCGGATTCGTATTATTTCAAGCAATGGGTTGGTGTAAATCTGAGCCATACCAATCATCGGCAACTCTATATTCCACCAGGCTTTGCGCATGGTTTTTGTGTGCTGAGTGAAACTGCTCTGGTATCTTACAAATGCACTTCGCAATATCTTAAACTTGCTGAATACTGTATTCGTTGGGATGATCCGCAACTGGCTATCGACTGGCCAGTCACTGAGCCGATAGTGTCAGAGAAAGATGCAGCCGGATATTTTCTGGAATCTTTGCCCGCAGATGCCGTACCGAAAGCGGATTAGCTTCTTCCCGTATTGATAATGAAACAGCGCATACCTCTGCGTATTCTCATCATTGGTCATCGAGGGCAGGTTGCCTGGGAACTACAGCAAACCATGGCCAGTCTTGGTCAGGTGGTTGTGGCTGACCGGGCCCGTTGTCAGGTGAACGTCGATCTGCAACAACCGGATTCAATTCGTAGCGCCATAGATTTGGTTAAACCGGATATCATCATTAATGCTGCGGCCTATACTGCAGTTGACAAGGCCGAAACTGATCGTGATGCTGCTTATGCTGTGAATGCAGAAGCTCCGGGAATTATTGCCGAAGCAGCCGGTCAATACCAGGCGGTTGTGATTCATTATTCGACAGACTATGTGTTTCCTGGTCAAGCAGATAAACCTTATCTGGAAGATGATGTCAAACAACCGATTAACGTTTACGGTGAAACCAAACTAAACGGCGAACAGGCAATTCAACAATGCGGGATCCCTCATTTGATTCTGAGGACCTCCTGGGTTTACGCGAATCGTGGTCATAACTTTTTGTTGACGATGCTGCGTTTGATGAAAGAACGAGACATTATCAGAGTGGTTGACGATCAGGTGGGTTCCCCGACACTTGCACGGCAAATTGCCGAAGTTACAGCAATGGTGATTGCCCAGTCAGTCAAGAATGGGCAACTACAGGTTTTTGAGTCAGGTGTTTATCATTTAACCAGCTCTGGCGAAACGTCGTGGTGTGGGTTTGCCTGGAAAATTCGCGAATATGCGATAGCAAACGGATTATTGCCATCTGATTGTGCTGTCATAGAGCCAATCGACAGTGAAGCATTTCCCTGTGCGGCAGCGCGTCCACAGTATTCAGTCATGAATACAGACAAGTTGTACCGGCAGTTCAGTTTGCGTATACCTGACTGGCAACTTGGTCTTGAACAATGTTTAAATTCCATGGTTGATATTTGAATGACCGATGTTTTCAGTATGAATCGGAATTCTATGGTTTTGAATCAGTCTTTAATAGACATGTATTGATCTAAATATTGCTTAACAACCCAAATGACTATGGCTCGATGCTATAAACAAGTGACTTTTTTAACAATGAATTTATTAGCCTCTTGCATCATTAGATTCAATTAACGACAGCTATCACTATTTAACTATCCTCAGTATTTTGTATTTACAACACTTCCAGCTGTCGTCAGAACCGTTTTCCATCGCTCCGGATCCCAGTTTTCTGTTTCTCAGCAATCTGCATGAGGAAGCGCTGGCGCATCTATTGTTCGGGTTAAGAGAAGGTGGCGGATTTGTTTCCTTAACCGGTGAGGTTGGCACAGGCAAAACAACATTATGCCATTGTCTGATGGACCAGCTGCCGGATAATGTCGATCTGGCTCTGGTGCTCAATCCCAAACTCAGCTCACTGGAGCTGATTGCTACAATCTGTGATGAGTTGGGTCTTGACTATCCAAAACAGACAACCAGCATCAAGGTATTGACCGATGTCCTGAACACGCATCTGCTTGAATCCCATGCCCAGGGCAGGCGCACGGTGTTGCTGATTGATGAAGCGCAGAACCTGAGTCATGACGTACTGGAGCAGATTCGCCTGTTAACCAATCTGGAAACCCGGCAGACCAAGTTATTGCAGATTATTCTGGTTGGCCAGCCGGAACTCAATACATTACTGAACTGCAAAGAGCTACGCCAGCTCAGTCAGCGGATTACCGGGCGCTTTCATCTTGATCCTCTGGATTTTTATCAGACCAGAGATTACATCAAACACCGTATATCCAAAGTCAACGGCAGGCCTGATTTGTTTTCCAGCCAGGCTATACGGACTGTTTTTAAACGTTCGAAAGGGATACCCAGACTCATTAATACAATTGCCGATCGTTCCCTGCTGGGTGCTTTCAGTAAAAACATGCAACAAGTCAATACACGGTTGGTAACTCAGGCGGCTAATGAAATACTGGATGCCGGGAAGCAGTTTCCCTGGAGAACGGCGATGACGGCATTGGTTCTTGGTGCAGTACTGATGTTGACCGGTGTATTACTCTGGTTTAACCGCGAAGACACTACAGTTCCTGAAAATCAAGTATCTGCGGTAGAGCATACGCAACCCGTCAGGACCAGCAAAACGATCAAACCGGATAAACCACCAGAAACAGGCTCAAAACCTGTTCAAGGCAAGAGTGAATCGAATCCTGTGGCATTAAGTGATGTGCTGCTGAATCATGACTTGTCCCTGCAGAATGCTTTTCTTAAATTATTGTCCCTGTATGACTTGAGTGTTGACGAAAAGCAGATCGAGGATCCCTGTCGCGCAATCAAGCCACAAGGTTATGGTTGTTTGATCGATAAGGCCAACTGGCGTCAAATTATAAAACTTAACCGTCCTGCAATTCTTGAGCTGGAAGGTGCCAATGGTGATACTCATCATCTGGTTTTTAGACAGTTCAAAGACAATAAGGTTGAGCTGGACTTGAGTGGTGAACACAGAATAAAAACCGATCTCAATCAGCTCATGCCATTCTGGAATGGCCATGTTGTACAGCTCTGGAAAATACCGGGTACAGGTAAATATGTATTGCGTAACGGAGATCAGAATGAAAATGTGATCAAGCTGCGGAAGTTATTACATCTTGCCGATAAACAAAGCCCGATTGCCATACAACCCAATGTATTTGATAATGAACTGGAGCAACGCGTCGCTCGTTTTCAAGGTCAAAACGGGTTGGTGGCGGATGGTATTGTCGGACCCAAAACCTGGATTTTATTAAATCAATATTCTAGTTATCAACACCCACAACTGATTACATCTGGTCAATAACATGTCATATATTCTGGATGCCTTGCGAAAAGTGGAGCGGGAACGGAGACACCAGCAGCCGCCTGCAATCGGATTGTCTGAAAATCACACACATCACTCACGGTCCCGTTGGGGTGTGATCATTGTTATCATCCTGATTGTTCTGAATCTGATCTGGTTTGCCTGGAACACATTCAATCAAAACAAGCCGGATCACTTAAAGACTGAAGAGTCAGAACCTGTTCACAATTCAAATTTAAAACAAATTCAGCCCAAACAACCAAATGTTTCTGGTGTTTCGGCGAAAACATTTCCACCAAAACCCAAACCCGATAACAGAGTTCAAACAAGGCCTGAATCAACGCTTTCTCAAATACGCAATCCCTCAAATGCAATTACCCGGTTTCCTACTTCCATTCATGATCTGAAAGCAAAATCAGAGCAGCAACTGCGAGAGCAGCACAATAATAGACCTAAAGCGAATTTACAACAGACCCGCAAAACTGCCACTAAGCCTGAAAAGTTACAGCAACAACCTGTGCCAGCTCAACCAGATATCAACGACAAGACAGGAACACTGTTAAATCAAGCGCCTCCCCGTCGTCTGAAAACGCCGCCTTCAGTGAAACCCAATATTGCCAACCCAGGCGTTAAAGCAAAACCTGTTGTTAAACAAGTGGTTCAACAACCAGCCAGAAAGCGTCCGGCAGTCAAACAAAAGCCGGTGCAGAAAAAACGAATTCCTTTGCTAGAACAAATGCCAAGAGATTTTCAGGAACAAATTCCCGAGATGACGATAAATGTTTATGTGCAGGAAGAAAATGCTGAAAATGCGTTTGTGATCATCAATATGCGAAAATACCGCATTGGTGATTCAATCGATTCAGGTCTGGTCTTAAAAGAAATCGGTGTCGATGGCATGACGCTGAGCAAACAGGGTCAATTGTTTATGGTTCTTCGCCCTTAAACGTCAATTGAAAAACTAAACCGTTGAATTTCTTTAGTTGAACTGGAAAAGGGTTTAAACCGATGAGTGATGGAACAGACCAGGTTATTGATAACTATCCAATTTGTGACTAAACGAAGAAATACTTTAATGACAGTAAACAACCTTACAGCAACTGGATTAACAAATAGTGATTAATGACATAGAGGTTGGACATGCAACCGATCCCTAAAGATAAGACAATCAGGATTGCTGTCGTCGGCTGTGGACGGATTTCCAGGAATCATTTTGAAGCAATCAAGACACATAACGACCTGCAATTAGTCGGAGTCTGTGATACTGATCAACAGTCATTAGCAAAAGCTGTTGAAGAGCAGGGGGTCTCAGGTTTTTCCAGTCTCGATCAATTGCTCGATGAGTGTGAATGTGATGTGGTCGCGTTGTGTACACCATCCGGCTTTCATCCTGAACAAACTGTCAGATCAGCCGCTAAAGGCGTCCATGTTGTTACCGAGAAACCAATGGCAACCCGCTGGCAGGATGGTGTCAATATGGTCAAGGCCTGTGATCAGGCCAATGTGCGTTTGTTTGTTGTCAAGCAAAACAGGCGTAACAGTACCTTGCAGCTGCTGAAACGAGTGATCACCGAAAAACGTTTTGGCCGCATCTACATGGTCAATCTCAATGTGTTCTGGTCCAGGCCACAACATTATTACGATTCCGCGAAATGGCGGGGAACCTGGGAGCTGGATGGCGGTGCATTCATGAATCAGGCCAGTCATTATGTGGATTTAATTGATTGGCTGATTGGTCCGGTTGACTGTGTGCAGGCCATGACCGGAACCCTGGACAGGGATATCGAGGTTGAAGATACCGGAGTTCTCAATATTAAATGGCGAAACGGAGCCATGGGGTCGATGAATGTAACCATGCTCACTTATCCCAAAAACTATGAAGGCTCGATTACCATTCTCGGAGAAAAAGGCACGGTGCGGGTCGGTGGAATCGCTGTCAATGAGATTCAGCATTGGGAATTTGCCGATAAGCAGGATTACGACGACAAGATTATCGATGCCAACTATGAAACCACATCCCTATATGGGTTCGGTCATCCTTTGTATTATAAAAATGTTGTCGATGTGTTACGAGGGCAGGCTGAACCCGAGACCGACGGTCGAGAAGGTTTGAAATCCCTTGAATTACTGATAGCAGCTTATCTGTCTGCGCGTGACGGTCGCACCGTCTCATTACCTCTGGAAATCTGAATGTCTGACTATCAGGCGCATCCAACCAGTATCATCGATGCCGGTGCAACAATTGGAGCCGATACCGCTATTTGGCACTGGACACACGTCTGTTCGCAAGCAGTGATTGGCGACAATTGTTCACTGGGGCAGAATGTGTTTATCGGCAACAAGGTCACGATTGGGCACAATGTCAAAATTCAAAATAATGTTTCGGTATACGATAACGTGTATATCGAGGATGACGTATTTTGTGGTCCAAGCATGGTGTTTACCAATGTCTACAATCCCAGGTCAGCTATTTCCCGTAAACATGAATACAAAGATACCCGTATCTGCAGAGGAGCCACGCTGGGAGCAAACTGCACCATTGTTTGTGGTGTAACAATTGGTGAATACGCATTTGTTGGCGCGGGTGCTGTGATCAAGAATGATGTGCCGGATTTTGCGTTAATGGTTGGTGTTCCGGCTCGGCAAATTGGCTGGATCAGCCGATTCGGTGAACAACTGGATCTGCCACTTGAAGGACATGCAGAAACTCAGTGTCGACACACCGGAGATCGTTACCGTCTCAATAACAATCAATGTCAACTCATTTCCTGTGAGTGACCATTGTGTTAATTAGGAAAAAAGTCCCTTTTCTTGGTATGTCAGGCAGCGCTTGCTGGCTTATTCTGCTTTGATGCAGAAATTGTTTCTCACATATATCCCCTGATTTAAACTGAATTCAACGTAAAATAATCTATGGATTTTATTGACTTAAAAGCACAACAAGCATTGATTCGAGTACACATTGAAGACAATATCAATCGTGTACTGGATCATGGCAAATATATCATGGGGCCGGAGGTTCGTGAGTTAGAAGACTTGTTATCCGACTTTATCGGGGTCAAACACTGTATCGGCGTCTCATCAGGAACAGACGCGTTGCTGGTTGCGATGATGGCGTTGGGAATTGGATCTGGTGATGAAGTCATTACCACGCCGTTTACCTTTATCGCCACTGGCGAAATGATTGTCTTACTGGGTGCCAAACCAGTATTTGTCGATATCGATCCCAAAACATACAATATTGATCCAGGGGCTATTGAAGCGGCGATTACCCCGAAAACAAAAGCGATCATGCCGGTCAGCTTGTATGGCCAGTGTGCGGAATTTGATGCCATCAATCAAATTGCTAACGCGCATGGAATTCCGGTGATTGAAGATGGCGCACAAAGTTTTGGTGCTGAATACAGCGGTCGTCAATCTTGTGCATTATCAGCCATTGGCTGTACCAGTTTTTTTCCATCCAAACCATTGGGTGGATATGGAGACAGTGGCGCATGTTTTACCGATGATGATGAGCTGGCGCAAGCCATACGTGAAATCCGGGTGCATGGTCAGGACAGACGGTATCACCATCCCAGAATCGGATTGAACGCTCGTATGGATACCATGCAAGCAGCAATTCTGTTAGCCAAAATGCAACTATTTCCTGAAGAAGTTAAATCAAGGTCTGCAATCGGGCAGCGCTATACCGAGATGATCCTCACTGCACGAGATCAATCAGGTTTAGATGCATCTGCGCTGGTACCGCCCTATATCGAGGCATATAACACCAGTGTGTATGCGCAATATACGGTATTAGTCGAGAATAGAAACAAGGTTCTTGAGTCTCTCAAACAGCAAGGCATTCCGACTGCAGTTCATTACCCGGTTCCTTTGCACAAGCAGCCGGTTTTCACTGATCAGATGCCACAGTTACCAGTTGCCACGCAATTGTCGGAACGGGTGATGAGTTTGCCCATGCATCCTTATTTGCAAGCTGAAGAACAGAACACAATCGTTGATGTATTAATTAATGCTGTTTGCTCTGATTAGGGTGTGACCAACTGTTATGTCATTATTATTCACGAATGAATATTGGTGTAACGATTTAGTATGGAGCAAACAAAATCAATGATTTTTGCATCAGATAACTGGGCAGGAGTTCATCAGGCGATTTCCGAACGGCTTGCACAGGAGGCTGGAGGGTTTTCGGTCGCTTATGGTGACAGCCAGCTGGATAAAGCAATTGAGCAACGTTTTAACCAGTTGTTTGAAAAAGAAGTTGCCGTTTTTTTTGTGGCAACCGGAACTGCTGCCAATGCACTGGCGTTAGCCTCGGTCAATCGACCGGGAGGGGTTGTTTTCTGTCACCGTGAAGCTCATATGATCGAGGATGAGTGTGGTGCGCCTGAGTTTTTTACGCATGGCGCGAGACTGGTGCCTGTTGATGGATTATTGGGCAGGATTGATCCTGTAGCTCTGGAATCCGAGATCAATCGATTTCCAGCAGATTTTATTCATGCCGGACAACCGATGGCAATTTCCATTACCCAGTCGACTGAAATCGGGACGGTGTATCAACCTGATCAAATACTGGAAATTTCCGCGATTGCCAAACGTCAGGGATTGCCATTACATATGGATGGCGCCCGTTTTGCCAACGCACTGGTTGCTCTGGATCTGAGTCCGGCGCAAATGACCTGGAAACTGGGTGTAGATATTATCTCGTTTGGCGCCACCAAAAATGGCTGCTGGTGTGCTGAAGCATTGGTGTTTACCAATCCTGACATGGCTGGTGATCTGCCATATATTCGAAAACGGGCGGCACAGTTGTTTTCCAAGACACGATTTATCGCCAGTCAGTTTGATGCATATTTGAACGATGATTTATGGCTGGAACTGGCAGCCCATGCCAATCTCATGGCACAGCGACTTGCTGATGGAATTCAGCAATCATCACAAGCGCATTTAGCCTGGAAACCGGAAACCAACGAAGTGTTCTGTGTCATTAAGCAATCACTGTCCAGTGATCTAAGAGAGCAGGGCGCTGTTTTTCATGAATGGAATCTACCGCATACATGCCTGGCCGAGATTTCTGAGGACGAGGTGTTGATTCGGCTGGTGACCAGTTTTGCCAGTGAAACGCGACAGATTGATCGTTTTATAGAGTTGTTGAAATAACCCAGCGGGCCGAATGGCCCTGGAATTATCCATTGACTGATTGCAGTGCAAGCCGAATCATGGTTTCGCTGTTCATGGAATCATCGCCGACTTTGCCAATCATGCGCCTGGCTTCAGCGTCTCCATAACCGAGTGCAATTAACGCTCTAATGGCTTCAGACGATTGATTGGGTGTGGGTCCGGGCATGTCTTGACTTGCTGTATGCGGGTCAGACATTTCAGGCAGGCGGTCGCGCATTTCAATAATCAGGCGTTCTGCTGTTTTTTTTCCGATACCAGGCAGTTTGACCAGAGACGCGACGTTGTTTTCAAAAACACAACGTTGAAAATCGTTGATACTGATGCCGGAAAGTATGGCCAGTGCCAGCTTGGGTCCGACGCCATTAATCCGTACCAGGCTGCGAAACAGGTCGCGTTCCTGGTCGCTGAGAAAACCGAATAATACATGCGCATCTTCGCGAATACTTAAATGGGTCAATAACACGACTTGCTGACCGGTTTCAGGCAAGTCGTAAAACGTCGACATCGGTGTTAACACGTTGTAGCCGACGCCGTTGACATCGAGTACAACTTCAGGTGCAGTTTTGCTGGCCAGAATACCGCGTAAAAAACTGATCATGTGGTTATTAAGTCGTGGGTTTGGCGTTTATCATAGACATGGCGATGACAATGGCAGAGGGCAATTGCCAATGCGTCACTGGCGTCAATTTGCAAGGTGCCGGACAGTTGCAGCAGATATTGAACCATATGGCGTACCTGGACTTTGTCTGCTGCGCCTCGACCGACAACTGTCTTTTTCACAACCCGTGATGGATATTCGAAGACCGGCAGGTTGTTCACGACTGCCGCACAAATTGCCGCGCCCCTTGCCTGCCCGAGCTTCAGCGCCGAATCTGCATTTTTATGCATAAACACCTGCTCGATAGCCAGTGCATCAGGCTGGTAAGTCGTCACAATTTCACTGAGTCCGGAGAAAATCTGTTTCAATCGTTCCGGAAACTCTGCCTGACTGGCACGAATACAACCACTGGCAATATAGGCGATGGAGTTAGTCTGATTATCCAGAACTCCATAGCCGGTAATGCGTGAGCCGGGGTCAATACCCAGAATGCGGGTCATCTGATATATGTATTCAAGGGGTTAACGGATACGTAGAGTGTTACAATTACCATGATTAATCAGAGTTCTATGGACAGTCACCAGAAAATATTGAGTCACGACATTGATGCCAGGATATCTTCACTGATATCGGCATTGGAATAGACTTCCTGAACATCATCCAGGTCTTCAAGATTTTCCAGAAGCCGGATCATTTTCTCTGCATCTTTGGCGTCCAGTTCAGTGCTGGTACTGGCGCGCATCGTTACGGAAGCAGATTCAGGTTCAAGATTGGCGTCAACCAGTGCTTTCTTGACTGAGTCAAAATCTGCGGGTGGAGTCAGAACCTCAGCCGAGCCATCGTCGTTAACTATAATGTCGTCAGCACCAGCTTCGAGTGCAGTATCCATCAGTGCTTCCTCGTCAACGCCCTCCGCATAACTGAGTTGACCGACATTGCTGAACAGGTAGGCAACTGAACCATCTGTGCCAAGATTACCCCCGGCTTTGGTAAAACAGTGGCGCACTTCAGCAACGGTCCGGTTGCGATTATCAGTCAGGCAATCGACCAGGACAGCAATGCCTCCAGGTCCATAACCCTCATAGCGCACTTCCTCATAATTCACGCCTTCCATGGTACCGGACGCTTTTTTAATTGTGTTTTCAATGGTATCGCGCTTCATATTGTTGGACAGGCTTTTATCGATTGCTGCCCGCAAGCGCGGATTGGAGTCCGGGTCCGGACCACCGCTTTTCACTGCAACATTGATTTCACGAATCAATTTGGTAAACAATTTGCCGCGTTTGGCATCCTGTGCACCTTTACGAAAGCGGATATTGGCCCATTTACTGTGTCCTGCCATGGAGTTACCTGTTATTCATTAGTAAAGAAAATCTGAAAAGTGTAAAACTGTCCGTGATGATACAAAGTACATAATTTTACTTAAAAAAGCGAACCTTGATGTTGTAAACTAATCGTCATTATTGATTATGGGCTGTATATAACCTCGATTTTTAAACTGTCATTGTAAACACCAGATTGAAATTACGTTTAAACAGGTTTTGAATGACTCAATACAACTGGCAGTTACATTCGCCAATCTGCCAGCTCCCATGACCTGTCTATTTTATCCTTGTTGACTCCGGAGAGAAACAGAATGAATTTTTATCCCCTGATTTTTTTATTGCTGAGCAGTGTTTTTTTACAGCCTTTACTGGCAGATACCAGGATGGTTACGCAGTTTGTATCAGCCAACCAGTCCCGGCCGGAAATTGCTACATTATTAATGAAACAGGGTAAACTGGCGTTAGAACAAGAACCCGGAGCCATACTCGGGTTTTATGACAGCAAAACAGATGTTGTGGTTGGATTTGACCATGAGCATAAACACTACTATGAAGTTGATCGAGCAATGGCTTCCCATCTCAGCAGTCAGCTGAATTCGCTTGTATCAACCTTGAGTGAGCAAATGGAACAAGCAATGCAAGGCATGACTGAGCAGCAAAAACAGCAGTTTAAAGCGATGATGCCTGGTATGATCCAAAACAAACCAGCCCCAGGCCCCGCAAAGGTGACAATTGAACAAACCGGGCAGCAGGCCAAAGTTGCTGGTGTTCAGTGTCGTGTGGTCCAGGTTAAGGTTGAGAGTCAGGCGGATCAGACGATTTGTGTTGCTCCATTCGACACATTAGGGTTATCAGCTGAAGAGATTACATCAATTCAAAAACTAACAGATTTTGCTGGTCAACTGGCTCAATTAGGTCAGATAGGCAACTCTGCACAAGCAGGTGTTAATACAGCCGGTTATGCCTCGATAGTCAATCGTCTCAAAGGATTTCCTTTACAGTTTCAATCCAGTGCTGGAGAATCAGGTCAGATTACAGCAATTCAACATGATACAGTTAACAGTGCTTTATTTAAAATACCTGCGGAATATCAAAAACAAAATATCATGGGCTTGTTTAATGCAGGTCGCTGACACCATGTCCAGGTTTAATTGGCTTAAGACAGCGTGAGACAGATATTCATCCTGAAGACCCTGTTTCATAAACGATGATCACTGAATTGAATGTCGAAATGATAGTGACATTATTGTTGCTGTTAACAGCAATGATTATGTTTATCACTGAATGGGTGCGAATTGACATCGCAGCTTTGATTATTCTGTTGATGATTGGTTTTGCAGGTGAGATTCCAGGCGTCCAGCCATTGCTTCCGGCGCAGGAAGTGTTGTATGGGTTTTCCAGTAATGCTGTTTTGGCCATGATAGCCATCATGATTATCGGTAGTGGCCTGGAAAAAGCCGGATTGATGGCATTTGTCGCAGATTTGATGATCAGAACAGGGCGCAGCAGTGAGTCTGGTGTGATAGTGCGGTTGACGGTTTTGATTGGGATGATTTCGTCTTTTATGCAGAATGTCGGTGCCACGGCATTGTTTATGCCGGTTGTCAGTCGAATTTCGCACCGTACCGGAATCGCCTTGTCGAAATTGATGATGCCACTGGGGTTTTGCGCAATCCTGGGTGGAACATTGACGATGATCGGGTGCAGTTCCCTGATTATGCTCAACGATTTAATGCAAACTGCTCACGCTAATGGAGAATTTGCAGTCAAACCGTTTAACCTGTTTGATGTGACTCCGATTGGCTTGGCATTGCTGGCAAGCGGGATTGGTTTTTTTGTGCTGATCGGGCGCCATTTGTTGCCGAATCTGGATAATTCATTACAGCGTATTTCGACCACGGCAGATTACCTGGAGCGTGTTTATTCAATTCAGGGTGTTGTCTATCAAATCAACGTCACACAGGAATCGGCAATCGCCGGGAAAACCATCAGAGAACTGGAAGACAGTGAACATGCACCCCAGATCATCAGCCTCAGTACTGGTCATGAATTAAGTCTTGCCCCCAATCGCGATGATATTATCTGGGCAGGCTCACAATTATGGTTACTTGGGCATCACGAAGAGATACAACAATTCGCAACAGCTCATGAATTGACAATCACAGAAGTTCCGTTGTCAGTTTTCGAGCCCAAATCGGATTATGCCGGAATAGCGGAAATTGTGATTCCTCCGGGATCCAGATTGATCGGTGGAGATGTCGGTGAGTTTCGCTTGCGGCGTCATTATCGAACCAATTTAATCGGAGTGTATCGAAACGGTGTGACACACCAGAACAATCTTCGGGCGTTGAAATTGCAAGGCGGTGATACATTAATTGTCTATGGACGCTGGAAAGATATTGCCGGGATGTCCAAGGACCCGGCTTTCGTCGTTGCCAGCGATTTTCCCAAACAGATTCTCAAACCGGAAAAACTGCCTTTGGCGCTGACCAGTTTTTTTTTCGCGCTGATATTGGCAATTACGACCGATGTCAAGCTGGCCCTGGCATTACTGGCTGGAGCAGTCGCCATGGTTTTGACCCGTGTTATCAGCATCGATGAGGCATATCAGTCAGTGAGCTGGCGCACGGTGTTTTTGTTGGCGGCATTGATTCCGCTGGGCGCAGCTGTTGAAAATACCGGAACTGCAGGCTGGATTGCCGGTCATCTGATGAGCCTGATCGAAGGTGCTTCAGAATTGCAGGTACAAATTATACTCGCTGTTTTAGCGACTGTATTCACTCTGGTGATGTCAAACGTAGGAGCAGTGGTGTTGCTTGTGCCGATTGCCATGAGTATGGCGGTACATATCCATTCAGATCCTGCTGTGATGGCTCTGATTGTGGCGCTGGCGACTTCTAATTCGTTTTTGCTGCCGACTCACCAGGTCAATGCATTGATTATGGGGCCAGCCGAATATCGCAATGCGGATTATGTCAGAGTTGGCGGGTTGATGACGGTATTATATTTACTGGTGTTGATCGTGATGGTCAACTTGGTATTTTGATCGTTACATGCGCTTACATTGCGCCATAACAAACACGCTCCTCTTTAGGTTGAGGATTGCTGAGATTTAAAGCAGATTGATTATCCAATATGACAATTGAATACCAACACGATATCGATACCACAGGGCTGCATTGCCCGTTACCATTACTGCGCTTGAAAAAAACACTGACTGGTGTTGAAAGTGGTGAAATTATTCGTTTAAGAGCAACTGATCCAGCTGCTCATCTGGATATCGGGGTTTTTTCAGAAAAAACCGGGCATAAAATCCTGGAGAGTTTTTGTGAAGACGATATTCAGTATTTTTTTATTCAGAAAAAATAGCCTGGTATTGTGTGGTGTGTCTATCCGATTGCTCATTTAACGAAAACTGGTCAATAACCAGCCTTCCTGCTCGGCTTTTTCAATCAAGGATTGATCAGCATCCACAGCAACGGCATAGTCAACCTGCTTGAGCAGGGGAATGTCATTCATTGAATCACTGTAAAACCAGCTCTCACAGGCAAGATTCTCGCGGCCATCTGATAACCACAGATCGAGATTGACAATTTTGCCATCCTGATAACATGGAGTACCTTCCACCTTGCCGGTAAATTGGCCATCGATAAATTCAGGTTTGGTTGCCAGCAAATGATCCACACCATAAAGCTCGGCACTGGGCTCAGTGACAAATTGATTGGTTGCTGTGATGATTAATACAGTATCTCCCTTGTTTTTATGCCAGTCAATGCGTCGTTTTGCCTTGGGCAGTAACAATGGTTTGATTCTGGTATCCACAAATTTTATGCGCCATTCCAGTAATTGCTGATAATCGTGATCCGCCAGAGGTTTAAGAGCAAAAGCGAGATATTCGTCGATATCCAGTGTTCCGGCATTGTAGTCCTGATAAAACTTGCTGTTGTTGCGTTCATAATGCTCACCATCAACAATGCCTTGTTCAACAAGAAACTGGCCCCACAAAAAGTCACTGTCGCCGGCGATTAAGGTATTGTCGAGGTCAAAAATAGCAAGGCTCACAAATAGCTCCTAAATTATAATAGTTGGTAAATACAGAATAAGTAAGGATAAAAATAGGCTTGTTCAGCTTCAGTTATCAGGTAGATACGTTTACACTGGACTTCAATTGAAGATTGGTCTGTTTGATGGACAATATAAGGTCGTGCAGGCCGCGCGAAGTATAACAGCCTTGATAAGCAAAATAAATGACTGAAGGGTTTGGGTTGCTTCAAGTAATTCCTGGCTGTTTCGTCCAGAATATTCGATGTGGAAAATTGTTGTAAAAATTGTTATGTTAAATTTCGGTCTGTTGATTATAGTTAAGTTGACACCATGATAGATTCAGATGGATATCGCACAAATGTAGCCATTGTTTTATGTAACGATCAGGGAAGAGTGTTCTGGGCGCGACGGATCGGTACAGATTCCTGGCAATTTCCTCAAGGTGGCGTCAAGAAAAATGAAGATTCCAGACTGGCCATGTACAGGGAGTTGTACGAAGAAACCGGGCTTAGGAAACATCATGTCGAGGTGATTGGTCACACCCGTTCCTGGCTGCGTTACGATTTGCCGGAGCGTTATATACGCAAGAACAGTTATCCACTCTGTATTGGCCAAAAACAATTATGGTATATCCTGCGGCTGACGGCAGATGAAAGCAATGTCAGGCTGGATTGCTCTGATTCTCCTGAATTTGATGACTGGTGTTGGGCGGATTACTGGATGCCTGTCGATAATGTTGTGTTTTTTAAACGCAATGTCTATCGGGATGCGTTGACAGAGCTGGGTCAATATTTGATCCCTGAGTCAGTTCCGGTTAATCCCGATGGTTATCTGGCAAATCCTTCAGTCTCGGAAACCCGCTGATGGATGCAAGCCGGGCGTGCATGATTTTTTGTAGGGAATGGTCTGTTATTGTTCAAAAAACAACAGTTCAGTGTTGTCAATTTTGAGCGAGTCGCCATTTTTAATTTTCAGTGTCTGTTTATGGAGTGTCTCATTATTTAATTTGACAGATCCAGGTTTGTTTTCCTTTAACACACTTAAATAATAACCATCGCTGCATTTTACAAATTCAACTTCACTGGCGGTTTTTTTGCCGATTCGAGACACTGAATCATTTAACGGGATCACGTGTCCTGCTTTTGAACCTCGCAAAACCTGTAATTTTCCTGTTCTTGATTTGGATTTGAAGATGACATCCTGTTCTTCAGTCACTTCTGGTTCAGCTTCGCTAAACAGGCTTTGAATTTCAATCGCAGGTTTTTCTTCGGAGTATTCCAGCGTGTGTTTGCCGATTTCAATCCTGTCGCCATGTTGCAATTCACTGGTCGTGATTTTAGCACCGTTGACATGGACGATGGATGAGTCGTCAGCAGGTTCAACCGTTGCGCCGGAATCGCTGAAGGTAAATTTGGCATGAATTGGAGCGATTGCCAGACTATCAATAAAGATGTCATTTTCTTCATCTCGCCCGATTGAAATTGATTGACCAATTTCAAAAAAATAGGCATTGATTGGTTTTGATCGAAAACTTAAAGTCAGTTTAGCCATTGTATTGTGTTTGTTTGATTTTTTTACCGGACCTAGAAATACACAGCGCACTGTTCATTTACAAGGAAATTGTCAGCTTTCAGTTGTGTAAATTTGACTAAATTCTGTAAGAAGTATAGACCAGATTCAAAGACTGGGAAGGTCAATGATGCGGACGCGCTTAATGGCGTATTCAGTTGATTCCACGATTTCAATTGGAAGATCCTGAATTTTAAGACTTGTCCCCGGCCGGGGTATGGTTTCCATCACTTCCATAATCAGACCATTCAGGGTTTTTGGTCCCTCTACAGGTAACAACGTCCCCAACAGGCGATTAAGCTCGCGTATGGTGATGCCTGCGTCAATAATCCAGGAGCCATCCTGTTGGCGGTTGATGTCTGTTGCGTCATCCGTGATATCGTCAACAATTTCCTGCAACAGCGCTTCGACTGTGACAAGACCCAGAGTATTTCCGTACTCATCAACGACAAAACCCATTTTGATCTGTTGCCTGCGGAAATCGGCCAGTTGGGTATGTAATGCGGTGCCTTCAGGAATAAAATAAGGTTTATCCAGCAGTTCAATGATATCTTTTTTTGTTAGCGTACTATCCATGAGTTTATTGATGGCGCGTCTGACATCCAGAAGCCCGATAACTCTATCGATATGTTTGTTGTAAACCGGCAGACGTGAATACTTGGAAGTGCGAATGTGCTGGTTCAATATGCTGATATCGTCTTCCAGATCCAGACCGATGATATCGCTGCGAGGTTCCATGATGTCTTCAACAGTTGCCGACTCCATATCAAGAATGCGGATCAGCAGTTTTCGATAACGTTCCGGCAATACTGTATTTGTGTCTGAAACCACTGTTTTCAATTCCTGCGTATTGAGATTGGTGCTTGCTCGTTTGTTCGGATTGACGCCAAGCAGTTTCAGCAATTGGTTGGATAAAGTATTGATCAGCCACACAAAAGGGTACAGGATTCGCAGCAATGGCGTAAACACCCAGGCTGCTGGAAATGCCAGGCGTTCGGGATGGAAAGCTGCGAAAGTTTTAGGCGCGACCTCAGCAAAGATAAGCACGATGAATGTCAGCAACAACGCAGCCAGCGTGATGGCATTCTGCCCTGCAACACGGATAGCAATGACTGTCGCCAGGGATGAAGCAAGAATATTGACAAAATTGTTGCCCAGCAGGATTAATCCGAGTAACCGGTCCGGTCGTTGTAAAAGGTTGTGGGCAAGTTTGGCGCTTTTGTGATCCGATTCCACCAGATGTTTCAACCGGTAACGGTTCAATGTCATCAATGCAGTTTCAGAACCGGAAAAGAATGCTGACAGTAATAATAGGCCAGCAAGAATCATAAGGAGTATGCTTATCGGTATGTCGTCCAAGAGTTGTATCGCTCTGTTACCTGTAATGACTTTTAATTAAAGCTTTCAAAGGCTATTTGTCAAGAAAAATAGCCGCTCGATTTCTAAAAAAGAGGAGCAATGATGCAATTGTTGATCGTTTTTGGGCCACTGTCTTGTTTTTAGTATTCATGCATGGACAGGTTTTGATAACATCAACGGTTGTGTTTAATGCGATTCACTGATCGATATGGCAATTTTATGCCCGACCCAGGCAGTTCTGTTCTGGTAAATTATTGAAAATTGCATTAAAATGGGGGGTTTAATTTGTATACAAGCTCGTTATTTCACGGAGGTCTGAATGACTGTTGAGCGAACTCTTTCGATTGTTAAACCTGATGCAGTTGCTAAAAATGTCATTGGTGAGATTTATAACCGCTTTGAAAAAGCCGGATTAAAAATCATTGCCGCTAAAATGATTCAATTGTCTCGTGCTCAGGCCGAAGCGTTTTATGCTGTTCACAAAGAGCGTCCTTTTTTTAACGATCTGGTTGAATTCATGATTTCCGGACCGGTTATCGCACAGGTTCTTGAAGGTGATAACGCCATCGCTATGAACCGGCAGTTAATGGGAGCGACCAACCCAGCCGAAGCTGAATCCGGAACGATTCGTGCCGATTTTGCCGAAAGTATCGACGAAAACGCTGTGCATGGCTCCGATTCGGCTGAAACAGCTGCCCAGGAAATCAGCTTCTTCTTCGCGGACTACTAGATCTGTGACAGAATCCGCTGAGCGTCTATCTGAGGTTGTACAGCAACCAGTCAATTTACTAGGCCTGGATCGTGACGCATTACAGGCCTATTTTGTCTCGATTGGAGAAAAACCATTTAGAGCCAGTCAATTGTTGCAGTGGATGCATCAACGCAATGTGATCGATTTCGATCATATGACCAATCTCAGTAAAGCCTTGCGCAGTAAATTGCGAGAAACCACCGAGATTCGAATGCCTGAAGTGGTCGATGAGCAGATTTCCAGGGATGGTACGCGAAAATGGTTGTTGCAACTGAGTTGCGGTAATCGCATAGAGTCTGTATTTATCCCCGAGCAGGAACGCAATACCTTGTGCGTCTCGTCTCAGGCTGGTTGTGCGCTGAATTGCTCATTTTGTTCTACAGCTCGTCAAGGCTATAACCGTAATCTGGACAGCGCAGAAATCATCAGTCAATTGTGGCTGGCTGAGCAATTGATCGGCGAGCAACAGCGGATATCCAATGTGGTCCTGATGGGCATGGGTGAGCCGTTGCTGAATTATGACAATGTGGTCAAGGCCATGAATCTGATGCGTGATGACTTCAGTTTCGGATTGTCCAAGCGCCGGGTGACATTGAGCACTGCTGGTGTTGTGCCGGGAATTGACCGTTTGGCCGATGATTGTGATGTGGCGCTGGCTGTTTCATTGCACGCCTCCACCAATCAAACCCGTGATGAGCTGGTGCCGATAAACCGCAAATATCCGATTCAACAATTACTGGATGCCTGTATCCGCTATATCGGCGATCATAAACGTCGCAAGGTCACCTTTGAATACGTGATGCTGGATGGTGTTAACGATTCCATCGAGGATGCCAGACGCCTGGCCAGATTGCTGCAGAGTGTGCCATCCAAAGTCAACCTGATTCCGTTCAACCCGTTTCCCGGCGCGCCATATCGTTGTTCAAGCCGACAGGCCATCGAACGATTTCAGGATGTGCTTATGCACAAAGGCATTGTGACCATTACTCGTAAAACCAGGGGTGAGGATATTGATGCGGCATGTGGTCAACTGGTTGGCGATGTCAATGATCGCACCAGCAGATCACGCAAAATGTTGAAACACGTATGAAACTGATAAGACTGTTAATCATCCAGATTGTGTTACTGACGTTGATTGCTTGTACGACATCGTCAAGTACCAGGAAAAAGCCGGATCCTGTCAAGGAAGCTAACAGGAAATCGACAATTCTGGTTAATCTGGGTATGGAATATGTTAAACGCCAGCAATATGAGGTTGCCATGCTGGAGTTTAACAAGGCTCTGGCCATCAATCCCAACAGTTCGGATGCGCATACTGCAATCGCAAATTTGTACGAGACCATCGATAGACCGAAACTCGCCCAACAACATTACAAGCAAGCTGTGGAACTGGCGCCAGACAGTCCTTCTACTCTGAATAACTATGGCAAATACCTGTGTAACCAGGGAAACTATACGGAAGCGGAACGCTATTTCAAACAAGCTGTTGATACACCATTGTACTCAAGGCCCTGGATTCCGTTAACCAATGCCGGTCAATGTTTTTTACGCGCCAATCAGTTAGAGAGTGCAGAACAGAATTTTCGTGCAGCGCTAAAAAAAATGCCGGCTTTCGGGCCGGCATTGATGGCCATGTCCCAGCTCAGTTATCAGAAAAAAAACTACCAGAGCGCACGAGCATTCTTACAGCGTTATGAATCAGTTGAATCTCTCAATGCCGAGCAGTTAAGCCTGGGTATAAAAATCGAGCAAGCTCTCGGTGATATGGACACTGCCAGAAAATATGCTGACACCCTTCAAAAGCGATTCCCCAGCGCGCCTGTTCCACCAGGACTCTCTTCTAAAATAAAATCCCAGTGATCTGTCATGGCTGATAAAATCCAGGCCGTGCGCGGCATGCACGATATTCTGCCTGATCAGATTAATTACTGGCAATATCTTGAAAGCGTATTAAACCGTTTGCTGAGCAGCTACGGTTATCTGGAACTGCGACTTCCCATTGTTGAAAAGACTGCGTTGTTCAAGCGCTCCATAGGTGAAGTGACTGATATCGTCGAAAAGGAAATGTATACGTTTGACGATAGAAATGGTGACTCACTGACCTTGCGCCCGGAAGGGACAGCCGGTTGTTTACGCGCCTGCCTGGAACATGGCTTGCTGCATAATCAGCAGCTGAGGTTATGGTATCACGGACAGATGTTTCGTCATGAACGCCCCCAAAAAGGACGGTACCGTCAGTTTTATCAGGTAGGAGTAGAAGCCTATGGCATGGCCGGGCCGGATATCGATATTGAACTGATTGCACTCAGTCATCGCTTATGGCAGGAACTGGGTGTGCGGGATGTCGTGCAACTTGAATTGAACACACTGGGAACAGCTCAGGAACGGTTGTTATACCGCGACAAGCTGGTGACTTATTTTGACCAGCATCGTGATCACCTTGATCAGGATAGTCTGGATCGACTGGAGCGTAACCCGCTGCGAATTCTGGACAGTAAAAATCCTGATCTGGCAGAATTGATATCAGCAGCACCGACATTTTCAGAATGTTTGCAAGATGAGTCAATGGCGCATTTTCAGCATTTGCAGTCCGGTCTTGGCGATCTGGGAATTGCATATGTACTCAATCCGCATCTGGTGCGTGGCCTGGATTATTACTGTAATACAGTATTCGAGTGGACAACCACGCAGTTAGGTGCACAGGGGACAATTTGCGCGGGTGGTCGATATGATGGACTGGTCACTCAATTAGGTGGGCGCCCGGTCCCGGCAATTGGATTTGCGATGGGACTGGAGCGGATCATTTTGCTGATCCAGGAAGTTGCAGCTGAGCAGATGCCGGCGAATGTTCCGCACGTCTATATGATCAGATTGGGTGAGATGGGTGAACAATTCGGATTACAATTGTCAGAACGATTGAGATCCGCGTTACCGGAACTCCGCCTGATTTTAAATTGTGGTGGCGGCAGCGCCAAAAGCCAGTTTAAACGTGCTGATAAAAGTGGTGCACAGTTTGCGCTGATTATCGGCGAAGATGAAGTCAATAAACTTGAGTTCGGGTTGAAAACTCTGCGCAAAGACCAGCAACAACAGAACCTGTCGGAGCAGGCAGTGATTGACTTTTTGAAACAAACGATTTGATCAATAAACAGGACATTTTCAATGGCTGAAGAGTTCGAGACTGAAGAACAACGCGTTGAGGCGTTGCAAAAATGGTGGAAAGACAATCGTAAATCCGTGATTACCGGCCTCATAGCAGGTACCGCAATTGTGTTTGGTTGGAACGCATGGCAGGCATATCAGGAAGAGCAGGCAATGAGTGCATCAGACCTGTATCAGCAGATTCTGTCAATTTCAACAGACCCATCCAAAACCGAAGAGTTGGAAGTGTTGACCAATCAACTCATGACTGACTATGACTCGACGGCATATTCTGCATTTGCAGCCTTGTTTCTGGCTAAAACCAAAGCTGAAGCAGGCAACAATCAGGACGCCTTGCAATTGCTCAACAGCGCATCGCAAAAAGCCCCGTTTAAAGGCTTTGAGAATATGGTTAAATTACGAATTCTGCGTTTGTTGCTGGCAGATAAAAAGGCTGATGAAGCGCTGAAAATACTGGCAACGATAGATCCGCTGGAAGCTGGTGAATTTGAGGCACAGTTCGAGGAAGTCAAAGGCGATGCGTTGCTGGCGATGAACCGACCCAATGAAGCACGAACTGCGTATCAGCGTTCACAGGAACTGGGCATAAAATCAGGATTGTTGAACCTGAAACTGAATGATCTGGCAGAACCAGAAGTCAGCGTTGTTCCGGAGAACTGATGCGTTTACTGTTACTGGCAACCCTGGCATTGCTGTTAACCGGCTGTGGCACCCTGGATGGACTGAAGGAATCGATTACAGATGCGACCGGATTATTCGGGGACAAGACTGATCCTCGCAAACCCAATGAGCTGAAAGAACTCGAAACTTCACTTAAAAAGCACATTATCTGGGAAGTCGATACCGGGGTTGGTACCGATGAACAACATGTCAACCTGCAACCAGCAATTCTCGATGACGATTCGATTGTCGTTGCTGACAGAGAAGGCGTTATTCAACGTCTGAGCCTGGAATCCGGCAATAAAATCTGGAAGGAAGACCTGGAATTGCCGTTATCGGCAGCGATCGGAGTTGGGGATTATAATCTTTATGTCGGCAGCAGCAATGGTTATGTCGCCGCATTGTCCAGAGAAGACGGTAAAATTGTCTGGAAAGTCTCTGTACCAAGTGAAGTGCTTGCAATTCCCAAAGCAGATCAATCGGTAGTTGTTGTCCGCACTATTGATGGTCAGGTGCTTGGACTTGATGAATTGAGCGGCAAGCAGTTGTGGAGTTACAAGCAACCGGTACCTGCGTTGAGCTTACGTGGCACTGGCGCTCCTGCTTTGTTCCAGGGTGCTGCAATTTGTGGATTTGCACGAGGCCGCCTGATTGCCATACGACTGGACGACGGGTTACCGATTTGGCAGACTGTGGTTGCTGTGCCTACCGGGCGTTCGGAGCTGGACAGAATGGTTGATCTGGACGCAGATCCTGTTATTGACGACGACATTATCTATGTGGCCAGTTATCAGTCCGGGGTCTCCGCATTAATGCTGGCAAATGGCGAATCGTTATGGCAGCAACCTGATGTTTCAGTGCAGTCTGGTATCACAATCGACTGGCAAGCCTTGTATGTGAGCGATGAAAACGGTGATATCTGGGTCCTGAATCGGGAAAATGGACAGTCTTACTGGAAACAGGATGCACTGCATTTCCGCGAATTAACAACCCCGGCGCTTTACCGAGATACCGTTGTTGTTGGTGATTTCGAAGGTTATATCCACTGGTTGGCGCAAGAAGATGGTCGATTGATCGATCGCAAGAAAATAAGTGACGAGCGCATTCTGGCCAAACCTCTGGTTGTGGATGATGTCATCTATATCTATTCATCCGATGGATTGCTAACTGCCTTGACGGTGAAATAACCCGGGACTTTACAATGGCGAGTATCGCTCTGGTCGGACGCCCCAATGTGGGCAAGTCGACTCTGTTCAATTATCTGACCCGTAGCAGAGATGCACTGGTTGCTGATTTTCCCGGTTTGACCCGGGACCGTCATTATGGTCGCATCAAGCGTGGGAATTGTGATGCATGGCTTATTGATACAGGCGGGATTACCGATAAACCCGGTGCCATGGAACAACAGGCTCTGGGCCAGGTCAATCATGCTCTTGATGAATCAGACCTGATTCTGTTTCTGGTCGATGCACGTGCAGGAATCAACAGTCTAGACGAATTTATCGCAGACAAATTACGCAAAGGCGGCAAAACCGTTCTGGTTGTCGCCAATAAATGTGATGGTTTGAATCAGCAGACCGCCGGAGTTGATTTTTTTGATCTGGGCTTCGGGCAACCCCTCAATGTGTCATCTTCGCATGGGCATGGTGTTCCTCGTTTACTGGATACCATTGATAAACATATTCCCGAACAGCCGCCTGAAAACCCTCTGAGCGACGACCAGGAATTACAAGGCCGTATGCGAATCGCTGTCATCGGGCGTCCCAATGTTGGCAAGTCAACTCTTGTTAACCGTCTTCTGGGTGAACAGCGCGTGGTTGTATTCGATGAGCCTGGTACCACGCGCGACAGTATATACATTCCTTTTGACAAGAATGATCGGCCCTGTGTCTTGATTGATACCGCAGGTGTGCGGCGGCGCTCAAAAGTCAGAAAAGGTGTAGAAAAATTTAGCGTTATCAAAAGCCTGCAGGCAATGGAAGATGCCAATGTCGTGATTTACGTGATCGATGCCAGCGAGGGCATGACCGACCAGGACGCAACCTTGCTGGGTATGGTCGAGACGATGGGTAAAGCTCTGGTCATCGCCTTCAACAAGTGGGATGGTTTGTCGGCTGAGCAAAAACAGGTTTTTCAACGCAGTATCGATTTAAAACTGACTTTCCTGGATTACGCCACACAAATCCGTATATCGGCATTGCACGGCACAGCGGTTGGAGATGTGTTTGACTCCGCTTGTCGAGCCTACGAGTCATCGATCAAGGATTTCCCATCAGCACTGGTGACCAGAACACTGGAAAAAATCATCGACCAGCATCAACCGCCCATGGTGCGAGGGCGGCGCATTAAACTAAAATTCGCCCATCAAAAAGGAACCAATCCGCCAACCATTGTCATACATGGTAATCAGACCAAACAGATTCCAGGTGCGTATAAACGCTATATGACTAATCAATTCAGAAAGGAATTCGGCCTGGACGGAACCCCCTTGAGGCTGGTCTTCAAGAGTAGTGACAATCCATTTGCCAGATCATCCAGATCCAATACCCGAGCTTCAGACTCCAGACCGTAGCCACAGCAAACTGTTGATCTTGATCACGGTCCGATGCCTAAAACCTGAATCGCAGTGACTCATGTTCGAATAATGGGATTCAAAAGGAGTTGGTTTCAATTTGTTTCCACGTGTATAGAGATTTTGAACAGTTCGGGTTTCTATGTTAACGTCTTCTCTTGACCTGATGGCAAGTCATTTTCTGAATAAAAACAGTGCAACAGAAATCGCTTGCAGAAATTCAATCAATCGTTATTGAATCAACCAAACAGCATCTCCAGGTTCATCTACATTAAACGGGCAGTGATAAATAAAAAGAGGAATGATTATGTCTGAACAGAATGTACAAGCAACGGATATCACATCAGTCAGAAATATCAACACTATCATTTTTTGCGGACTGGTAATTCTGGCCCTGATTGGTGTTGTAATTACGGATGTCTCACCTGAAATCGCTCACGCTTACTGGGTTGGTATGTTGGTCGTGTATGGACTGAGTGCCATGTATTGCGGAAAAAAAAGAGCCACAATCAAAGGTGGGCTGGCTGGCATTGTCGTTAAACAAATTATCCATTGGACCGCGACCTTAGTTGCGGTTCTTTGTGTTTACTCATTGTTACATACCGGTAGCCTTTCTTATGATGAAACCGGAATCATTATTCTTTTAATCATCGCGCTTGGGACCTTTCTTGCGGGAATACAGGTTGGAATCTATTTTTATGCGTTAGGATTTCTGCTGGCACTGGCAACAGTTATTGTCGCGTATGTCGAAGAATTTATGTGGATCATTGTTATAGCAGCAATGATTATTGTTGTGTCGGTTTATTTCTGGAATCGACGTAAAAACAGGTGAATTGACTGATACTTACCCATACCACATCAACCTAAACAGGGCAGTTCGCAGGTTTTTTTCTTTTAAATGGCTGCCCTGATTATCATTATTTTATTGTTATTACAGCACCTATTTCCCGATGACAGATTGAATCAAGTGTAATGAGCTGATGACTTCTGTTATTTCTGTGAACTTATTCGTCATAAAATTGATGCTTTATTAGCGCAGGAACTGCTCCATATAACAATAGATTTAGTGTCTGAAATAACCTCTTTTTACAGTCTACCTTGTTGTTCTGCCCAAAGTTCGGAATCGATTATCTAAGTTGAACAGGCGGGCGTCCATGTCGGCAAATTCTAGAGCAGTTTGTCGCACTATCTTGAATTGAGTTCTTCAAATACCAGGTTGATCGCCAAGGTCGACTGACCGTTTTCCAAGTCCCTAGCAAATTGAGCGACTGGTTAACTTGATAATCTATACATAGAGCCTGCTCAGATTCTCTATCTTTTTGATAATTCAGAGTAAATCCAATATTTATGGTAAAATAATGCACAGAAAATAACGCAACGTCGCTAAAAACCGTGCACTCATGATTCGTTATACAAGCCAAAACCAACTCACCTTACCCGGATTTGAAACCCCGTTTCAAACGGAGCTTGACCCACACAACCGCTGGATCAAACT
>JAHZJL010000301.1 GCA_022600935.1 Gammaproteobacteria bacterium | reverse complement strand
CAGGTCTTCAAGATAAAACTGCAGACCAAAATAGCGACGGGATGTCGCTGGCCCATCAAATGTCACCAATATATCAATATCACTTTGCGGGCCTGCTGTGTCACGTGATGTTGAGCCAAACAGTGCCAAATTAGTGACTCCAAATTCCTGCGCCAGTTTTGCCTTGTGCGCTGTCAGAAGCTTTATGACCTGATTTTTTTTCATACGGTTTCTATACTTTCTGCAATCGTTGATTTTTTAATCCGTTGACGATCAATCATTCGATATAAACAAATAAATCTCATATGCTGGAGATAATCCAGTAATCTTTGTTCGCGAAATGATTCGGGTAGCGCATTCGGTATCAACACATCAACATTCACGCCCAGTAACGCTTTTAGTTCAAGTCGTATTGCTCCGATATCCATTAACGATGTTTCAGGTGGGGATCAATGAGTAAATCCTGGTCACTGGTTTCAGTATCTTCACCACGGACATCAGAACCAAACACACGGGTGTTACTGGCCCTATGTGCGAGAACCACAGAACGAATTTGTTCGCGATAAGCTTGCAAAGCATCTGAAGGGAGCATTGGTATCACCAGTGATTAACAAAAAAGCGTAACTATTTTCAATAGTATAACGAGAATGTACGTTTACGGTGACTTTACTAGAAGTGAACCGCCTAGCGTGATGATTCAAACATACTTCTTAAACGTCGTCGCCATGATAGCAACCGATAGCGCACAAACCAACGCAAACGGCAACACCACCAGATTTGGATGCACACTGACTGGCATCGCCAAATACATAATCCAGGGTAAATACATCGATGGTAGCACCAGACGTTTTGCCCAGTGATACACAAACGAGGTTTCCCGACCACCACTCCAACGTCGAATATCGCGTTGAACCAGACCATCGACCATGCCAACCAGACTGAGCAGAACAAAGGCTGGCAATGCCAAAGTTAAAATCGCCAGGCGTGTTGCAAATACCTGGCTAATGGTAACTGTAGATTGCAGATACTCAGCAGCGTTGATAGACCAACCACGCAATCGAAGACGAAAGCCTGTAGTCACCGTATTCGTATTTTTCGGTTGCGCCAGCCATTGAATCAGGGCTTCAATGCTAGTGGCTTCCACCAGGTAACGGTGAAACACAGCAGCAAACTGGTCGGCAACCTGTTTGGGTTGCTCAACAAGACCGCTGTGTTTGAAATCATCATTCAAATAACCCAACTCTCGCTCCAGCATTTGTTGACTATGCTGACTGCCTTGATCTGGCCAGATCACTGTTATGCCGAACCATTCAGTGAAAATCGAGAACACCAGGGTCAGCAGCAAAAAAAAGACAAGTTTGATTGCACCTGTGAGCAGTGTTGCGATAACACCTTGTTCAGTGGTGGATTGTGCCGACGCTTGGCGACTGGTCGCCATCAAGCCCACCAGTGCTCGCTGGTTTGATAGCGGCGCTGCATTTGATCTGCTACTTGCCTCAAATCCTCCGGCATCATCGGATCATGACTGGAATCCGGTAACGGAATTCTCAGCTTCCAGAGCCGCCCTCCATTGAGCAAGGCAAACGCCTGACCTTTGGGCAAGGCCATCACGGTTGGTGGTTGAATTAAGGGTACTTCAGTAACACTGATGCGGTCTTCATTGCGTGAGGTAAAATCACTGGATGATACGGGGTCTGCGGTATCATTGACGCCTGAGACTTCCATGATAGTGTTGACTTCACACACATCGACTTGGTTGGTGAGCATTTCAGCCGTTTGCAGGTCTTTTACGCGCAACATGATCAGTGTATTGAAATTACCACTGACTTGCCCTGCCTTGGCGGCATTCCCTAGTCTTGCTTCCACATCATGCCAGGTTTGCGTATACGCCGTCACCTGAAAGCCTGAGCCACCGGCTTTGTTGAGCAGTGGAATAAACTCATCACCAATTAATTCATTGAACTCATCGGCATGTAATGAGATGGTCGGCATGGTTTTGGTAGAATCCGGTACACCTAGTTCTATGCCAAACTTGTAAATCTCGCCTGCGACTGAGACCAGATCAGCAAACATGGAATTCCCCACCGCTGATGCGACTGTGCTATCAGACAAGGCATCCAGCCCCACATAGACAATGCCTTTACGCCGGATTACCCGACGCCAGTCGATCACTGGACGATGATCTTCAGTATCAGCATACTTTGGAGATAACAGGTCTGCGATTGGTCCTGAAATCAGTTTTTCCATTAAGGGCAGTAAACTCGCTACAATCTTATCGAAATAACTTTTGTCATACTCAAAAGCAGAACGTAATCCATCGGCAATCGGATCATAGAATTGTTGTTCTTTAACATAGCGGACTAATGCAATCAGTTCATGGCGTTTGCCTTTTAGTGCAAAGGATAAATCGCGTTCACGGATCTTGGATTGAATCTCAGCAACGGCTGTTTCCCAGTTATCTGGGGCGACTGTCGGTAACCAATGTTGATAATAGGCTTCCAGCAGTGGTTCGATATTGGTAATCGCACGGGTGATGGCGATATAGTCAGGCCGATTACCCATTGCCACCAAGGCACTGGTGATCAGATTGGTGAATCGCCAGGCAAATTCCTTAAATGCAGCTGAGTTGGCTTCACTGGGCAGTTGATTAGTGATGCGTGTGGCCACTTCAGTGAGTCGCGAGAAATGTCCGATTGGATTATAGCGACAGGAGATGTCTGGATAGCCTAAATGAAAGATGAAGGTCTCATCCATGCGACCTGCACGTGTGGACTCAGCGATCACCCGTTTCATTAAATTGGCATCACCTTTGGGATCAATCACAATCACCACATCGCCTCTTGCGATATCCTGGGTAATCAATAACTCTGCCAATCGGGTTTTACCCACGCGTGTGGTGCCTAACACTAGCGTATGTCCCACCCGTTCACTAAGATTCATCCACACTGGTTGTTGATTGAGTTCCACTGCATGGATATAGGACTTGCCGCCTAAATCGGGTTGTGGTCTGACTGGATTCAGCCAGCTATCCCGATTCAGTAAATACACCAACCACCCCAGCAAAAAAACAGTCGCACAGCGACTTTCGATTGTTCTTGCCCAGCGATACAGCAACCCTGTTTGAAGATACTGCTGCACCCGTGGATTTAAGGTATCACGCAAGCGCTGGGTATGGCGTTGTGTCCATTGGAAACCGTGACCTAGAAATAATCGGGTATTGCTGACTGGGAT
>JAHZJL010000036.1 GCA_022600935.1 Gammaproteobacteria bacterium | reverse complement strand
TCTCCAACGTCGTTCTTTAAGGTGTGAAACACTCCTGACTGATCACGATCATCAAAACGACCCAGATAGTTAAACACCAGATCAGGGTTAAACTCTAATGAATGTCCCGAAAGCAATTCTGTTGGTGTTAAATAACGTAACACACCATAGCCGAAGCCTTTATTCGGCAATTGCCGCAACTGTTCTTTAACTGTTTTAATTTGATAACCGAGTCCGCGACCAATTACTTTTTCCAGGACAAGTGGGAAAAGTGAAGTAAACCAGCCCACAGTACGACTGATATCAAGTTCTGATATTACAGACTCCCGCCCATGTCCTTCCATTAACAGCACAAATCTTGTCAATCCGGCCCAGGAATCAAATGTCGGAACCAATGCGACAAGCAATAGATCCTCGATTGTCGTGTTATAAGCAATATTTGCTTGTTGCAGTAAGCGTTGGGTATCTTCTACGTTTAATTGTATTTGTATGCTTTTTGCATCTTGATAGCAGCAATCAATCGCTTTCCAGGAACAATCACTGGTCTGTTCAACTTGTGACTTCCAGTGTGGCAGTTCGGTCAGTAACGATTGTTGCTGGCTGAAACCTGACAAGCCTTCCGCCCAATCAGCATAACTATCTGTCTGTTCTGGTAGAGCATACGTATCACCTGCATTAAATGCTGCGTACAAGGCACTAAAATCTTCCAGGACAATACGCCAGGACACGCCATCAATCAGTAAATGATGAATGACAATCAATAATCGGTCGGCACCAGGGCATTGATAAACTACAAGTCTGATTAATGGTGCTTGACCCAGATTAAAACTACGCTGTCGCTCTGCAGCATGATTGAGCATCGCCAACTCAATATCAGATTCAGCCATTAATGAGACCGTTTGTACATCCACTGTAAGTTGATCTGCCGGTAGTATTGTGGCCTGAACACCATTTTCATTAACCTCAAAACAACTACGCAAAGCCTCATGATGTTGCAACAGTTGATTCCAGCTCTGTTCTATCAATGGGATATGCCAACTACCGGAATTGGACTCTAATAACGCTGTTTGATTAAAATGATGGATCGTATTATTTTGCTGATTAAAAAACCAGTGTTGAACAGGTGTTAACTGAAATTCCCCGCTGATGCTACGGAATTCTTTGTGCTCGATGATTGGCTGTAACTGGGTAGCCAGCACTTCAATTGTCGGATAGCGGAACAAGTCTTGCACCGCTATCCGATAGCCTTGTTTGCGTAATAGTGATACGACCCGAATTGCCTGAATTGAATCTCCGCCCAGCGCAAAGAAATCATCGTTGATCTCAATATTGGTTTGTGGAAGCAGTTGCTGCCAGGTTTCAAGCAAGACCTGTTGTTGTGGAGTTTTGGCTATGGATGCTGGTTGCTCTTGAACAATCTGCGGTTCCGGTAGAGCGTGTCGATTTACCTTGCCATTGGCAGTTAATGGAAATTGCGCCACATGAACAAAAATTCCAGGAATCATGTAAGCAGGTAGCAGACTTGCCAAACTCGCTCTTAACTCAGCGTTTTCTAGAGGCTGGGCAGTCCTGGTACTGTAATAGGCCAGCAGATATTGTTGTTCCTGTTCGTTTTCGCGCAATAACACAACAGCTTGTTCAACCTTGGCCTGAACAAGTAGCGACTGTTCTATCTCTCCTAATTCAATACGAAAACCATGAAACTGGACCTGTTGATCCAACCGCCCCAAATATTCCAGCTCACCATTGTCCAGGTAACGTCCGCAATCTCCACTGCGGTAAAATAATGAATTATTTGATTGCAAATGCGCTAAACGTACAAAACGCTTGGCAGTTAATTCAGGGTTATTGATATATCCCAGACAGACGCCTGCCCCGCTGACAAACAATTCGCCAGGCACACCTGGAGCTGTTAACTGACCATATTGATCCAATATGTAAACGGAAAGATCAGGTAGCGGCTGTCCAATTAGATGGCATTGATTCGTTATTTCATTCGGTTCAATTTTTTTGAAGGTCACATGTACAGTGGTCTCGGTAATTCCGTACATATTAATTAATTCTGGAGTATCAGCATACGCCTGAAACCAGGGTTCTAACTGTTTAAATTCAAGTGTTTCGCCTCCAAAAATAATATAACGCAGATCGATCAGTTTCGCATCACTATGCTGATCAACATCAATCAATTGCTTAAACGCTGTCGGGGTCTGATTAAGAATTGTCACTTGTTGTTTTGATAGCAACGCATAAAAATCTTGCGGTGAACGGCTAATCCAGTAAGGCACGATAACCAAACGAGCGCCATAACATAAAGCGCCCCACATTTCCCACACTGAAAAATCAAACGCATAAGAATGGTACAAACACCAGACATCATCTGCGCTAAACTCAAATAAACGATCAGCCCCAGAAAACAATCGTGCCATATTGCCATGACTGACCAATACACCTTTGGGCTGACCAGTGGAACCTGAAGTATAAATAACGTAAGCAGGACTATCAGGTGTTAATTGCCAACTTGATAGTACTGAATTTGAGCATGTCCAATCTAACTCGGAAAGAGTCATCGGTGACACTTGAGCCGCAACATCTTCCAGCTGGGTTACTTTTTCCGGGCTGGTCAACAACAGTTTGATACCCGAGTCCTCTGCCATAAAATGCATACGCTGAACAGGTATAGCGGGATCCATTGGCACATAAACCATCCCGGCTTTTAACACGGCAAGTACAGCAACAACCATTTCAATCGAACGATCAAAGCACAGACCAACACAATCTTCGACAGCCAACCCACCTGCATACAACTGCTGACTGATAGCATTGGCAAAGCCATCTAGCTGCGAGTAGCTTAATTGTTGATCTTCATAAACCAGGGCAATTGATTCAGGTGATGCAGCAACAGCCGAACTAAAACGCTGCAATAATGACTCAAATTGAAAGTACTGCAATGCATTCTCAGCTTGCTGGATAATGTTCTGTTTCTGCTGCTCATCGATTAATGAAACAGAGGACAATTGAAGCTCGGGCGTTTCCGTCATTTGTAACAAAATATGACACAAATGCGACTGGGATGGCCACCAGGCATCGATTAAGTGCGTAATGCATGCGTGCTGTGTCCGAACCGACAGCGATAGAGAGCAAAACGCCGAGCGGGAAGAGCGGGAAGCCGAGCGGG
>JAHZJL010000300.1 GCA_022600935.1 Gammaproteobacteria bacterium | reverse complement strand
TGATCTGATACTTGGGTAGGACTGTGGATGGTTTTTGATAGATTCAGTTCTCTGTTTAGGAGAATAAAGCCATGGTCGATACGTCCTGATTTTCTTCGATGTTTTTCAACATCCGTGCAGGGTCGTCGCCTTTTTGCCAGGCAGTAATCCCGAACTGGATTGTACATCCATCTGATGCGATTGCCCTATCGTTGACCAGTTTTGCAGCGAGTTCTTTCGCTTCTTCAAGGCAAGTCTCTGGAAGTATGATCAGAATTGTGCTTTCATCAAGAGTCCCCAAGCAATCAGCCCAGCGCAAACGATCTTTTAATTGTTCTGCAACAGATTTCATGCGTATTGCTGTATCAGCCTCATTGCCCGAAATTGACAGGCGCAGTAACGCCAAAGGGTTACCATAACGGCGACTTCGGGTTACTTGACTGTCTAAATTTTCAAGGATAATCCGTCTGTTATAAAGACCTGTATTACTGTCCTTTGGTGTAAATTGCCTGACTTGGTCTTCAAGCTTTTGTAATTGGCTGACATCGTGAAATACATACATTTGCTGATTTCCAGACAAGCTGATTGTTTCAGGTAAAACATGAATTTGATTGGTGCGTGTTTCGTAGCTCTGAACGTCACCAGCGCCAGAAAATAACCTGGTCAAGTTCTTATCATCAAATTGCCCAGGTGAGGCATTGATTAATTGCTCATGGGTTAACCCGCTCATATTTACGAATTGTTGATTTACCCAAATAATGTTCTCATCATGGACAATAACAATTGCTAGTGGTAGTTGCTGTAAAGCATCCAATGCGGTTGATGAATCTAGCAAATCAGTCATGACGTATACCTTAGCAGGTTGATTGTCGAAAAATATCAGTCTGGTTGGTTCAAAAATCGATAATGTCAGGTAACGTTTGAATCGTGGGTCTCAGGCAAGATTGTTGGTCGCAAAAAATTAGAGCAATTTTGTAAATCAGATGTCCATGTTGGTTTTACGAAATAAAGATACCAACCTGGCTTGTCTTTATGCTTTTGACCAAAAGATCTCAATCGTTACGTAGAAAACCTCTTACTGTTTAAGAGAACGGTAACCAGTTTACCTTGAGCATATATTGTCAAATGTCATGCTTGGCTCACGAAACCCGCAATCTTTGTCTGGCATTATACACGGCTAAACGAACTTGTTCCGGGGCAGTACCGCCGAAATGGTTACGAGCGGCAACAGAGCCTTCAACTCTGAGGATTGAGAACACATCTTCATCAATGACCGAGGTTAGTTCTTGCAGTTCATTAAGCGACAGATCAGCAAGATCCCGATTGGAATCAATCGCAATTCGCACTGCCTGGCCGACTACTTCATGAGCATCGCGAAACGCAACCCCTTTTCCAACCAGATAATCAGCTAAATCAGTTGCTGTTGAAAACCCTTGTTGGGCGGCTAGATACATACTCTCACGTTTGGTTTGTATGTTTGGCATCATGTTACCAAATGCATGTAAAGCGTTAAGTACAGTATCAACGGTATCAAATAGAGGCTCTTTGTCTTCCTGATTGTCTTTGTTGTAAGCCAGTGGCTGGCTTTTCATTAAAGTGAGCAAGCTGAATAGATGTCCATAGACTCGTCCTGTTTTACCACGAACAAGTTCAGGCACATCCGGGTTTTTTTTCTGAGGCATGATGGAGGAGCCTGTACAGAACGCATCTGGTAATTCAATAAAATCAAATTGGGTGCTTGACCAAAGCACCAATTCCTCAGAGAATCGCGATAAATGTGTCATGACAAGGCTGGCGGCAGCACTGAATTCAATTGTAAAATCTCGATCACTGACTGCATCCAGAGAGTTGGCGGCGGGAGTATCAAAAGCCAGTAATTGCGCTGTCATGTGTCTGTCTATTGGATAGCTGGTGCCGGCAAGTGCAGCAGCACCGAGCGGCATTTGATTGATCCGTTTACGACAGTCGATAAAGCGTTGTTTGTCGCGTTCAAGCATTTCATACCAAGCCATCATGTGATGGCCGAATGTGATTGGTTGAGCGACTTGCAAATGCGTGAAGCCTGGCATAATCGTGTCAGCTTCCCGTTCTGCCAGATCCACTAATGCTGTTTCAAGCAAAACGATCTTTTCTACAATGAAATCAAGTTGCTCGCGGATAAATAAGCGCATGTCTGTTGCAACCTGGTCATTGCGTGAACGTCCGGTGTGTAATCGTTTTCCGGCCTCGCCGATACGATCGACCAAACGCGCTTCAATGTTCATGTGAACATCTTCCAGTTCAACAGACCAGTTAAAATCACCACGGAGTATTTCAGTTCGAATATCTTCAAGACCTTTTATGATCGAATCCATATCTTGCCTGGATAACACGCTAATTTTATTCAGCATGCGAGCATGTGCTATAGAACCATCAATATCATGTTCAGCAAGACGTTGATCAAATCCAACAGATGCTGTAAAGGTCTCTACAAATTCATCAGTCGGTTCAGTAAACCGACCACCCCAGGGTTTATCAGGTGAAGCAACTGTCATAGTGTCAAAATTTACGAAAAGAGAAGAAAATCTGGAAGTCCGATCTATTATACTCTACGTGGCTGATGACACAGTATTTTTTATGTTTTCAACGAAATTGTAGAAATAATGTCATTACTCAGCGAATTCATGTTTTGCCCCAGAACGCGTTATTGTTGTACTCGAATAGTCACATCTATCCCTCTATTCACATTCTCCGCGCGACAATGCCTTGTTCTGAAGCAACATCTAAAC
>JAHZJL010000035.1 GCA_022600935.1 Gammaproteobacteria bacterium | reverse complement strand
TATAGAAAAACTGAATCAGGACAACTTGTGCAAAAATTTTTTGGACAAAGGGAAAATTTCAGACAAGAGCTCGAAAAAAGTTCTGCGCGAATTGGTTTGCATTATAAATTTAATAACTTTAGTGAAGTAATCGGTTCTTTTTCTGTTGCAAGAGCTAAGACTAGAACTAATGATCGAATCCCATTTCAAAGAAATCCCGGCTTTAGAGAAGTACAACCGTCGGCTGAAGATAAAGCATATAAAATTGAACTTCAAAAAATAATTAAACAGGAAAATTTTAAAGTAATCGCCGGATTTGGATATCAAAATTTATGGAGGAATACAAAAAACTTCGATAGAAGTACCATAACTGCCGGGGACCGTGCTGGAGAATCACTAACAAGAGAGAATTCTGATTTTTATAGTGAGGGAAAATTTTTTAAAACATATATCTATATTCCATTTCATTTAAACAATCAGTTGACTCTGACAACTGGTTTAAGTTACGCCAATATTGAATCATTAAACTCCTCGGATTCAAAAGATTCCATCAACTGGAAGTTTGGATTGCTTTGGTTGCCTAGCAGTAGTACAACAGTACGGTTTGCTGCATTTAAGGCAATTAAAGAACCTTTTGTTGATGAGAGAACGATTGAGCCAACACAAATCGCTGGATTTAACCAATTTTTTGATGATACAAATGGCACGGATTCAAAACGATATGGTATTGGAATTGATCACAAATTGTCACCGGATATAAATGTTGGAATTGAGTCGTCCTGGCGTGATGTCGATTTGGTTAGGGCTGATTTTTCTCACGATCATGATGAGCGTTTATTAAGAGGGTACTTTTTTTGGACGCCAACGCAAAATGTCAATATTAATTTGCAGATGATTAAAGAAAACTATAGTAGAGACTTTGAGGGTGGCTTGTCCGGACCTAGCGCGTTAAAAACTTTAACGATACCGTTGGCAATAAAATATTTTAATCCCAATGGTTTTTTTGCAGGAATAACAGGTAATTATGTAAGGCAAGAACTTTCATTTCATAATGTATTAAGAAATATTAAAATTGAAACCTCCCATGATAAGTCAAACTTTTTTTTGGCAGATATAGAGGTAGGATACAGGTTTCCAAAGCAATACGGGAAACTTACATTTAAAGTCGATAATATCTTCGATAAGAAATTTAGATATCAGGATTTCTTCTATGAACAAGCGCAGGAGACTTCCCGTTATCAACCTGGGCGAACAATATTGATGAGGTTAAATATTAATTATTAACTGGAATTAATATCGATTACTAATAGACTATGGAGTAAATTATGGCTGCAACAAATAGTGAAAACAATAACGGAAATGGAAAAATTTTATTAAATTTAATTATTTTAGCAATAGGCATAGCAATCGGTTTCTTGTTTAATGTTTTATTCTATGATAATGAAGATAACGGAGCAAGAATTAGAAAAGTTTCTGAACAAAATAAGTCAACGCTTGCACCACTAATTGGGGATACACATAAACTTGTAACAGTGTTACCTGGAACAGGAAAAAAAGTTAAGGATTGTTCAGAAAAGCAGTGCCGTTCTGAACTGAAATTTGATGAAAATAATTTACCTCAGCTAGTTAACAGGGAAACAAAAGAACCTATCAAAAGTGGCTCGGTTGAGTTACTGTACCATGCAAGCTTTAAAGGGAGTTATTGTGAAAGCTATTGGATCAATGGTACTTATGTTGAGTATTGTTGCGAGGATGATGACCCATTTTGTTAAGAAAAATAAGCTAACTGAGCTTACATCATCTACATTGTGATTTTACAAAAAGTGGCCATTGGTAAACCCAGTGGCCACTTGATTTCCTATTGTTAATCACTGCTCGATAATGACATAAAAAATTGCAGGATATACCAAAACAATAATGCAATGCTGGCAAACAGAGAGACTGCCGCAGCAACGTGTTGATCCGGACGGTATTCATGGATGATTTTTGATGTGCTGTAAAGTACAGAACCCCCGGCAAAGATGATCATTCCTCCTGTAAACCAGAGTCCCAGTGAGTAGCCGAACATGATGCTGGTGATAATTAATCCCAGCGCAATCATCAGGCCAACACTTAGAAACCCTTTAAGAAACGAGAAATCTTTTTTGGTTGTAAACGCAACCAGAGTTAATCCTGCGACTAAAGACAACGTTGCGATTGCTGCCTTTGTCAGGACACCGGGCATCAATGCTGTTGCCAGAAATATCATGGGCAGAAAAATAACCGCTTCAAGAACGACATACAGTAATAAACCCAGATACTGTACCTTGAGCGATATTGCATTCTTGGCCCAGTTATCTGCAAGCATAGAACCGACTATAAACACGCCTAGTACAGCCAGCCACATCCAGGAGCTGATTGACAGCAATTCCAAAAACGCGACTGGTAATGAGGTTTGCAGGAGTGCTGCTTCAATGCCTGCAAATAACAGAATTGCTAAAGCGACATGCAGATAGGTATTGCGAATAAAGCGGTTACGAACAGCTTGTGGCTGATCGGCGACCAAATAGCCTGAAGCTGTATCCAGAGTTGTTTCCTGATTCATTGTATTGATTTCCTTGTTGATTCCCATAAGTATTGCATTACTGAGCATAGTTCTTGTGCAATACATTACAATCAACTATTCACAATAAACCATATACAAACTAGTGGCTTTGTGAACTCTGTAACAATTTTTTTTTATTGTTGATGGGTAATAACACCAGAAATAGAAAATTTATCAATACAGGTCATTAATTGATTTATCAATATCAGTTATATAATTGAATTTAAATGACAATTCAGAAATGATTGGTGGCTCTGGATATCCTTGTTATGGTTAAATAACTATTTAAATTTAAACCATTTTCCATGCAGAAAATAATGACGAAACAGTCACTTTAAATCATTATAACTGGTTTATGATCTGTTATTGCCTGGGTTATCAATGAAGTGATTGTGAAAAAACAGGGATTGGGCAGAAAGAGGAGACGATGCAGTAATCTGTGAACCACATAAGTAATTTCAGTGGTTCACGACTTCTGATATTTTGTGGGTTATTTGCAATATTCTTTCAACATCTGGTTGATTTCATCGATGTCTGTGTGGTCGGGGTCGAAATCACCACCAATCCATTCCTTGAAGCTTTCATGTTCGGGGTGATCCGGGTCAACAATGGCTTCCAGGAAATCATAATAACCCCAGATTCCTCCGACATCTTCAGGAGGGCATGCTCCTTTGACTTTAAGGCATTCCGGTAATGCTTGTTTGGGGTCGTACGAATGGATTTTTTCCAGAACAATCTGGTGTTCCCAACCATCGCCGAAATCGTATTCGTAAATGATGGAATCTTTTTCTTTTTTTAATACATCGCTGATACGATGTTTGCTGTCATCGGCCATCTCAATCCCCATATCGAATTCTGGGTCGGGTTCACCGTAGAATTTACCGTTAACGATAAACTGGTGAAGATGACTGTTGGTCCAGCCCATGATAATTTGGCAGGCAATGTGCAGATTAGATAAAGGTTCTGAATTGCTAATTATAAAGCGCCGCCAGATTGGTGGTTTTGATCCCTTGAGGGTTATTTTCAATTGGTAAGTTTCACGGAGATTTTGATTCAATGGAATCTACCTTGATGTTGTTAATTAAAAAGTTTGCTAAAGACTGCGAGAATTCGCCAAGTATTGTACCAGCAATGAAACCGTGTTGTTATCTTACGATGGTTAATTGACAACTGAGTCGTAAAGTCGTTTGAACCCGGTTTCACTAAATCCGTTCATACGCCTGTTGCCGGCAAAAATTACCGGAACACCACGGCCCCCGAACGCATCATAGCGGCGTTTAGCTGACATATCTTTTTCTATGTCATATTCAGTGTAAGCAATGTCGTTTGCTTTAAAGTATTTGCGTGCTTTGCGGCAATACCCGCACCAGCTTGTGGCATACATCACCACAGAGGATTGGTTCAGCTCAGAGCTACTATCACTGTTTATATCAGATTGATAGGTGTTGATTTCCACTGCAACTCGTTGTGCTTGTTGAGACTGACCTGGAGCATCACCGAAATGTATCCTGCCTGTATGATCGATCCATTTATATATTTCAGCGTATGCCGGGTTGGAGCAGAAAACCAGTAAGCAGATAAAGTGTCGAATAATCATGTTTTAATGCATCCAAGTGTTATTGTGAGCCTAATGCCTGATGGTTGAAGACAGTTTGTTGAGCGGTTGTTTTCAGGGTGATGAATAAACTAAGGGTTTACAATAGTTTAGCAGAGAACCAGGCAATAGATCCGAAGTTTGATTGCAGATAAACATCCACTGGGCTGTATTCGTGGTCAAAATTAGGCGATAATAGAGGGTTATACCAAGCCCGGGTTGCCTGTTTTTTGAATCAATTATTGAACAAGTCGTCTATGCTATCCGGGTAGACATTGCTTATGGTTTAGAGTTATGAAAAAAACGATGTATGAAAAAATATGGGATAGCCACTTGGTCTGTGAACCGTCAGGTCAGGCTCCCCTGCTGTATGTTGACCGCCATTTGATGCATGAGGTGACGAGTCCTCAGGCATTTGAGGGTTTACGTTTGGCTAACCGAAAAGTTCGTAATCCGCACAGTATTCTGGCAACCATGGACCATTGTGTGCCAACCAAAGATCGCGACAAGCCGATTGCCGATCCGATTGCCCGAAAACAAGTCGATGTGATGGCCGATAATTGCCGGGAAAACAACCTCAATCTATACGATTTGAAAAATCCCAATAACGGCGTGATTCATATCGTGGTGCCTGAACACGGGTTTGTGCATCCGGGTATGGTTGCAGTCTGTGGTGACAGTCATACGGCAACGCATGGTGCATTTGGTGCGCTGGCATTCGGTATTGGCACCTCCGAGGTGGAACATGTCATGGCAACTCAGTGTTTGCCTCAGAAAAAATCCAAAACCATGCTGGTGCGCGTCGATGGCGTGTTGTCCAGATACTGCACAGCCAAGGATATTACCCTGGCGATTATTGGTAAAATCGGTACAGCTGGTGGAACCGGATATGTGATCGAATATGCCGGTGAAGCGATTGAAGCCTTGAGCATGGAAGGTCGTATGACGCTATGTAATATGGCAATCGAAGCAGGTGCGCGTGCCGGTCTGGTCGCTCCCGATCAGAAAACCTATGATTATTTGCAAGGCCGTGAATATGCGCCAAAAGAGCAGGCGTGGGAGCAGGCACTGGCTTACTGGAAATCCCTGCCAAGTGATGATGGTGCCGAGTTCGATACCATGGTCACGCTTGACGCAGCTGAGATTGCTCCACAAGTGACCTGGGGTACGTCTCCAGAGCAGGTGGTATCAGTGAACAGTACAGTTCCTGATCCGGACAGTTTCAATGATGATGGAAAACGTCTGGCCTGTGAACAGGCTTTGAAATATATGGACTTGAAACCCAATACCCGTATCACTGATATTCCAATTGAATACGTGTTTATCGGTTCATGCACAAACGGCCGCATAGAAGATTTACGCTCTGCAGCTGCAGTTGCCAAAGGTACCAAGGTTGCCGACGGTGTGACCGCGATTTTGGTTCCCGGTTCTTATCAAGTCAAGCAGCAAGCAGAACAGGAAGGGCTGGCCAAGATCTTTAAGGATGCCGGTTGGGAATGGCGCGATCCAGGCTGTTCCATGTGTCTGGCGATGAATGGTGATGAGCTGAAAAGCGGTCAACGCTGTGCATCGACATCCAATCGAAACTTTGAAGGTCGACAGGGTAAAGGTGGGCGGACTCATCTGGTTTCACCTGCCATGGCTGCCGCTGCTGCCGCAGCGGGACATTTTGTCGATATCCGTGACATGCAATAACAGACACTGAATAACTATTATGCAACCATACGAAAAACATCAAAGCATTGCTGCATTAATGAACCGCAGCAATGTTGATACCGATCAGATTATCGCTAAACAGTTTCTGAAGAAAGTTGAGCGCACCGGGTTTGGCATACATTTGTTTCATGACTGGCGTTATCTCGATGACGGAACTGACAACCCGGAATTTGAATTGAATAACCCAGCCTTCAAAGGGGCTAAAATTCTGGTTACCGGCGATAACTTTGGTTGTGGATCGTCACGTGAACATGCCCCGTGGGCGATCGCTGATTATGGGTTTAATACCATTATTTCAACCAGTTATGCTGACATTTTTTATAACAACTGTTTTAAAAACAGTATATTGCCGATTGTCGTCGACAAGGCCAGACTGACTGATCTGATGCAGGAAATCAGCGCTAATCAAGGTGTCCAGTTTACTGTGGATCTGAAAAACCAGCAGGTGAAAACACCCGGTGGTAATGATTTCACTTTCCAGATCGACCCATTTCGCAAGGAAAATCTGCTCAAAGGCCTGGACGATATCGGTTCGACTTTGAAAAACATCGACCAAATCGATGCATATGAAGTGCAACACAAACAACGTTACCCCTGGTTGTGGGTCAGCTAAACCGTGGAGCAGCATCAATAGCCACTATGCAACAGAATTGCGATGACTGAAAAGCAACGTATCCAGATCATGGACACCACGCTTCGCGATGGTGAGCAAACCCAGGGAGTCTCGTATTCACCAGCCGAGAAAGTCAATATTGCCAAGGCACTGTTGAAATTATTACGTGTGGATCGCATCGAGGTTGCCTCCGCATCAGTTTCAGAGGGTGAAAAGCAAGCAGTGCGCAATATCAACGATTGGGCGCGTCTCAATGGTTTTGATGGGTGTGTTGAAGTATTGGGTTTTGTTGATCATACCCGCAGTGTTGACTGGATTGTTGATGCAGGTGGAAAGGTGTTGAATCTGCTGACCAAAGGCAGTGAAAAACATTGTCGTGAGCAACTCCGCAAGACTCTGGATGAACATGTTGCCGGTATTCTCGAAACAGTTGCCTATGCCAAAGACAAACAATTATCGGTCAATGTCTATCTTGAGGATTGGTCCAACGGCTATCAGGACAGTCGCGAATATGTCTATGAGCTGGTTGAGCGTTTGAGTGATTGTGGAATCGGTCATTTCATGTTGCCGGACACACTTGGCGTGATGTCACCGGATCAGGTTTACGACAGCTTGCATGACATGTGTTCGCGTTTCCCGCAGTTGACATTCAATTTTCACCCGCATAACGATTATGGCCTGGCAACTGCCAACGCTATGGCGGCGGTACGCGCCGGAGTCACAGCGATACACTGCACCATCAATTGTCTTGGTGAGCGCGCCGGAAATGCTTCGCTAGCCGAAGTGACTGTGGTGTTGCGTGACAAAATGAACATAGAACTGGGTATTGATGAAAGCCACCTGGTGCGAATCAGTAACATGGTCGAACAGTTTTCTGGCAAGCGATATGCTGCCAACGCACCGATTGTCGGAGCGGATGTGTTTACCCAGACTGCCGGTATCCATGCAGATGGTGACAGCAAAGGCGGACTCTACGAAAGCAAACTGAGACCGGAACGCTTTTCCAGAACCCGCAGCTATGCACTCGGAAAAATGAGTGGTAAGGCATCGCTGCAAAAGAATCTGGAACAAATGGGCCTGAACCTGTCAGCTGAAAACCAGAAAAAAGTGTTATCGCGCATAGTCGAGCTGGGTGATTCTAAACAGACCATTACCAGCGACGATTTACCATTCATTATTGCCGATGTGCTGGAAAGTGAAAGTTACCAACATATTCGTTTGCTCAATTGCACAATTACCAGTGGCTACGAACTGGAATCGACAGTCAGTCTGCGGGTTGAAATCAAAGGCAACGAGCATGTCGCTTCGGGTTGCGGAAATGGCGGATTCGATGCATTTATCGATGCCATAGAAAAAGTTCTCAAACAATACGACTACACATTACCGGAATTGACCGATTACGAAGTCCGAATTCCCAAAGGCGGGCATACCGATGCCTTTACCGAATGCGTTATTAGCTGGGATTGCCAGGGCAGAACCCGGAAAACCCGTGGCGTGCATTCAAACCAGGTTTTTGCATCAGTACTGGCGACAATCCGGGTGATCAATATCGAGTTGGAAGAACGAATCGAACAACATATTCCGCTAGCCGGTGTGATATCCAAAACAGGGTAAATATTGCTTGATGTTACAAAAATGACTGAATTGGCAGTTAACGATATTCAGTCAATCGAGACTGATACCCTGGGTGATAAACCGAACTCTATCAAATTCAATTTTCAAGATGATAATACATTCTCATTATTAACCAGAAACGGACTCGCACTGCTGACGTTTACAACACACTGATTGAGCATTTCCCCGGCCTGGTTGAAGTGACAAAAAAGCATCGCCAGCTGTGCCTAGTGATCTGTTTCTTAACGACCTGCCCAGCGCAGGTGATATACTCAAAGTTGAGTGGCTTTTAGTCTATCGGATTGCTGAATAAGCCTTACATAGTAAATACCAGTAATGTTTGGCTGATTAATTAATTCAGACTTGTTTTCTTATCCGTTAGCAACCATATACAAACATTTCCAACCACACACAAACATTCGGAGAACAGATTGGAGCAGTTTAGAGGAACCACGATTGTATCAGTACGCCGTAATGGCCGCGTTGTCATCGGTGGCGATGGTCAGGTGACCATGGGCAATACCATCATGAAAGGTAATGCCAGAAAAGTGCGGCGTTTGTTTGGTGGAAGTGTGATCGCTGGATTTGCCGGAGCAACAGCCGATGCGTTTACCTTGTTCGAGCGTTTCGAAGGTCAGCTTGAAAAACATCGTGGTAATTTGACCCGAGCAGCTGTGGAAATGGCCAAGGATTGGCGCACCGATCGTGCCTTGCGTCGTCTGGAAGCGTTACTGGCAATTGCTGACGCCGAGGCATCACTGATTATTTCCGGAACTGGTGATGTCATTGAGCCGGTTCATGATTTAATCGCAATTGGTTCTGGTGGCCCGTTTGCCCAATCCGCTGCCCTGGCGCTGCTTGAAAATACCGAGCTGGAAGCTCGCGATATCTGCGAAAAAGCCTTGAGCATTGCAGCAGATATCTGTATCTATACCAATCATAATCGCACCATAGAAGAACTAGAAGCCAAGAAATAACAGAGCCTGTCGAATGAAGCATCTCACCCCGAAACAAATTGTTAATGAGCTGGATAAACACATTATTGGTCAGTCTGATGCCAAACGCGCAGTGGCCATTGCATTGCGGAATCGCTGGCGGCGTTCGCAGGTTGATGAAGCCATGCGCGATGAAATCACCCCGAAAAACATTCTGATGATCGGGCCAACCGGCGTTGGTAAAACTGAAATAGCCAGGCGTCTGGCAAAACTGGCTGATGCACCGTTTGTTAAGATTGAAGCGACCAAATTTACCGAAGTCGGCTATGTTGGACGTGACGTCGAATCTATTGTTCGTGATTTGATTGATGCTGCGGTGAAACTGGCACGAGAGACTGAAATGGAACAGGTGGCTGCTCCTGCACGGCGCAATGCAGAAGACCGGGTTCTGGATATATTATTGCCGCAAGCGGAAGGGTCAGAATGGAATGAAGCCGAAAAACAGAACCCGACCCGTGAAAAATTCAGGGAAAAACTTAACAAAGGTGAACTCGACAATACCGATATCGAAGTCGATGTCAAACAGTCGCCAATGGGTGTGGAGATTATGGCCCCGCCTGGAATGGAGGAGATGACTAATCAACTGCAGGGTATGTTTCAAAACCTCAGCAGTCAGCGTAAGAAAACCCGCAAACTCAAAATCAAAGATGCCATTAAGTTGCTTGAGGAAGAGGAAGCTGCAAACCTGATCAACGATGACGAGTTAAAGCTCAGTGCACTGGAAGCCGTTGAGCAGAACGGTATTGTGTTTCTCGATGAAATGGATAAGGTCTGTAAAAGCAGCTCAAGTCACGGCGGTGAAGTCTCACGTGAGGGTGTTCAGCGAGATTTGCTGCCACTGGTTGAAGGCAGTACGGTCAGTACCAAATACGGGATGGTCAAAACCGACCATATTTTGTTTATCGCTTCCGGAGCGTTTCATTTATCAAAGCCATCCGATCTGATCCCCGAATTACAGGGGCGATTTCCGATCCGTGTCGAACTCAGCGGCCTTTCCACAGAAGATTTCGTGCGTATCCTGACCGAGCCCGATGCCTCATTAACCGAGCAGTATCAAGCCTTGCTGAAAACAGATGGCGTTGATTTGCAGTTTACCCCGGAAGGTATCGAGAAAATCGCAGAAATTGCCTGGATGGTCAATGAGCGAACTGAAAATATAGGTGCCAGACGGCTGCATACAATCCTTGAACGCCTGCTTGACTCAGCGCTGTATGCTGCGCCTGATGACAACATGAACAGTGTTGTGATCGACGCAGCCTATGTCGAAGAGAATTTATCCGGACTGGCCCAGGATGAAGATTTGAGCCGATATATCCTGTAACCGCGCTGGTAAATGATATGACACAGGAAAAATATACACATTTCGGATACAAACAGGTACCGGAAAACCAAAAAGCCTCGATGGTGCGTGGCGTATTCGATTCGGTTGCTGATCGTTACGATGTCATGAATGACTTGATGTCGATGGGTGTTCACAGGGTATGGAAACGTGTTGCGATTCGCCTGAGTAATGTCCATCACGGTCAAAAAGTACTGGATCTGGCCGGCGGCACCGGTGACCTGAGCCTCCTGTTTCATCAGCGGGTTGGAAAAACAGGGCAGGTAGTTTTGTCGGATATCAATGCCGAAATGTTGCGGCACGGTCGGGATCGGTTGATTGATCAGGGAATTATTGACGGTATTGCCTGCGCCCAGATTAATGCCCAGTTTCTGCCGTTTGCAGACAATCAGTTCGATTGCGTGAGCATCGGATTCGGGTTGCGTAATGTCACTGATAAAGCCATGGCTCTGGAATCGATTTACCGGGTGTTAAAACCGGGTGGCCGGGTTATTATTCTGGAATTTTCACATCCTCCGGAAGGGTTGTTTAAAAAAGCCTACGATTTTTATTCCTTCAATGTATTGCCAAAAATCGGTAAAGTGGTTGCTCAGGATGAGGATAGTTATCAGTATCTGGCTGAATCAATCCGGATGCATCCACCGCAAAAGGAATTGATTGAAATGATGCAGAGCGCCGGATTCGAGCGCTGTGAATATTTTAATCTCACCAATGGAATAGTTGCCATTCATCGTGGTTACAAGCTATAGCATTCAATCCCCGGTTTTCTGATTCACATGTTATTGCCAAGACTGCTGCTCGCTGAAACCCTGGAAAAACTGATTAACTCGGTATTGCAGTTATCAGAAGAGCATTCTCAGTTGTTGACACCGCTTGATGCAAAAGTCATTAAACTGCGGATAGACCCGCCTGGAATAGAGATCAATTTGCGCTTTTCAAATTCCGGCGTACAGATTCTGGAGGACAGTGAACACGTCGATGTCATGTTGCAGGGGTCGCCGATTGCATTTGGCTTGATGTCAGTCAGGGACAAACCCGCCAGCGCTCTATTTACCGGGCAGATCAATATGCAGGGCGATAGCGCAGTCGGTGCGCATTTTCAGCAATTATTCGAATCTCTGGATATTGACTGGCAAACCCATGCCAAACGCTTGCTTGGTGATCGTCTTGCAGATAAAGCGGCCAGCTTGTTCAGCCAGGGCAAGCGCTGGTTTTCAGAGGCCGGTCATGCCATGCAAGAGGATATCAGCGAATATCTGCAGGAAGAATCCCGTGTTTTACCAGCCAAACCGGAAGCCGAGATGTTTTTTGAAGATGTCGATGAATTACGCCTGGATTGTGAGCGCCTGGAGGCTAGAATCAAACGCTTGCAAGCGCAGTTACAAGGTTCGGAATCGATGACAACAGATTAAGTTATTGCTTGTTTAACTTTCAAACAATGTAGACCGGATCAGCGCATCGTCATCCGGTTGTCACTTTTATCTTTCAAGGACGACACTTCCCAATGCGGCTTCAAACAGCTCGACGCCTGGTTACAATTTATCACACCTTAATTCGTTACCGGCTCGACGAGTTAATTCCAGATCATTCGCTGTTTCGCTCACTGCAAGCACTGACTCGCATCACCCCGAAACCGGTCATCGATTCTCAAACCAGTCCACGAGCGCAACGCATTCGCGAGGCATTGGAAGAACTCGGCCCGATCTTTGTCAAATTCGGGCAAACCCTCTCGACTCGTCGCGATTTGTTGCCAGAAGACATTGCTGATGAATTGGCAAAACTGCAGGATAATGTTGCACCATTCGATGCTGAAACTGCCCGGTTAATGATCGAGGAAGCCCTGGGTGCGCCAGTGACGAATCTATTCGCAAGCTTTGAGCAGAATGCCATGGCAGCAGCGTCAATTGCTCAAGTCCATGCAGCGACTCTGGCAAACGGTGATTCAGTTGTTGTGAAAATCCTCAGACCGGAAGTCGAACAACAGATTCGCAAGGATCTGGAGGTGATGTTCGTTTGTGCCAGAATCGCTGACCGCTATTTAGATGTTGCCCATCGATTGCGTCCAATTGAAATTGTCGAAGAGTTTGAGAAAACTATTATCGATGAACTGGATCTGGTGCGTGAAGCTGCCAACGCTGCCTTGTTACGGCGCAATTTCGAAGGTTCTGAGATTCTCTATGTGCCGAAAGTATACTGGGATTTAACCCGCAGTAATGTGTTGGTTCTGGAGCGTATTCACGGCACACCGATCGCAAACAAACAGCAACTGGAAGAGCAGGGCATCGATTGTAAATCACTTGCCGAGCGGGGTGTGGAGATCTTTTTTACCCAGGTATTACGTGATAATTTTTTCCATGCTGATATGCATCCGGGAAATATTTTTGTGACACCGCAATCCAGCTATATTGCAGTGGATTTTGGAATTGTCGGTAGCCTGACTGAGCAAGATCGGCATTATCTCGCTTCCAATTTACTGGCATTTTTCAATCGGGATTACCGCAAGGTTGCTGAACTGCATGTTGAATCTGGATGGGTTCCAGAACATACCCGTGTTGATGAAATGGAATCGGCGATTCGCAGCGTGTGTGAGCCGATATTCGGGAAGCCGTTGAGCGAGATTTCCTACGGGCAACTCTTAATTCGCTTGTTTCAGGCAGCAAGACGATTTGAAGCGACCGTTCAGCCTCAGCTGATTTTATTTCAAAAAACGTTGTTAAATATAGAGGGGTTGGGGCGAGAGCTGTATCCGCAGCTGGATTTATGGCAAACAGCCAAACCCTATATCGAAACCTGGATGAAACAGCAGATCAGTGTACAGGCATCGGTCAAAAAAGCCGGTCAGCAATTACCGGAGTTGGTTAATCAAATTCCTGAAGTACCAGGTCTGGCGTATAAAGCACTGAATCATGCCGCTAGCGGCAACATGACTGTTTCACTGTCAGAACAGCAAAACAGACAACAACTTGATCTGATGCGCTCGAACCATCGCAAATTAACACGGACTATAATCGGTGCAGCATTGCTGATCAGCGCAAGTATTATGCTTCCTGCGCTACCTGTAGCCAGTGGTTTGCTGGGAATCGCAGGAATTGCCTTATTACTGCATTCAGGACTGTTATAGCACGACTGTAGCCTGCTTGGTAACAGAAATTCTTGAGAAGACAAACATTCTTGATCTGCGCATTACTGAGCAATAAGAATTGAGCCAATCAACGCCCTGGTTGATTGATCAGCAACCGTAACAGTCTCAATATTATTCGTCACATTAACTAGCTTAACTCCACTCAAGCGCTTGTTTTTGATGATGATCGATCCTGTTGCCGCTATCTTTCGATCTCCCATTACACTTGTTTTCGTACCTCTGTTGATACTCTGATTGACAATGACAGAATTGTCGATATGAGCTGATTCCAGATTCACTGATCCTGTCGAAACCAGTCCATTACTTCCGGATAACACATTTACCGATTCCCTGTTATCACTTTCAATTAACACAGTTGTATTAGACAAACGTGATCCTTTGGCCAAACTGATGGCCGGAAATAAAACAGAACTCATCAACACGCTGATGATTATCAGACTTGTTTTATTTCTGTAATCGGAGTTTATTTCTGACATCTGACATTCAAAACCTTATCTTTTATTTGATCCATTAATACTGATTACTGACGTTCAGGGCAAACTCAATTTGCAGATACAGTCAGACTGATTGGCGAATGATTTGATGGATGCCCGTCCTAACTTGCAAAGACAGTTGTGTCATGTTCGGTGTGTCTGTTCGTTCAGCATTAGTCAATCTGAATTCACCAGGGAAGACAATCGATTTATAACATTAAAGATGGGAGTCAATATAATGAAAAAGTCAGTCATTACAATCATTATGAGTGTATTAGCAGTCACTTCGCTGGTTGCCAATGCTGAAGGGACACGAATCAGCGATACAACCGTTGATATTTCCACCAAAAACAGCGGTTCATCCAACTCGAGTATCAGCAGCCGCCGAACGATTGTGAGTATAGGCGCTGTCAATCTCGAAGATAGTCATATCAGGGATTCTGATTTAATCATTACATCAGTTAACGAGAACTCCAGTAATTATGTTGAAAATGGCCGGGGAAATACCGTTGCGATTGGTTCATTAACAGCACAATAATTCGAATTCAATTTACTTGAGATAACGTGTACAGGGTCATTCTGGTGAAGTTGCCGATATGAAAAGGGCAGAATTATTCGAATCGTTGCCACGATTGATGATTGTGATTGCTGTGCTGAGCAGTGTCGTTTCATGTGCAGTGAATCCGTTGCACACAGACCTGGATTTGGCACAAACCACTCCTGAACAAAATACAACTATTTTCCAGGATGCAATCGACAAGCTCGGTCTGATGAACGAGATCTATGGTGCTGGTGAACTGTATGTCATGCCCAAATACATGACTGATAATACAGGCACCTCACTGCCAACACGTGGTGAAATCCCCAGAGATATCACTGAAATGGTCAAAAGTACTCTAAACAGTATTGGTGGTGGAATTCTCTATGTTCCCTATGATCCGGAATTCATGGTCAATACCGCTAAAACCGGTTATTCCGACTATGCCGAGAAATTGTTACCGCATGTCATTATTTCTGGAGGAATCACAGAGTTTGATCGTGGACTGGTCACCAAAGGCGAAACTATCGATGCTGATTGGAATCGATCCATCAGCAGTGAATCATATGGCATAGATTTTTCAAATAGGAAGAAGCATTCACTGGCCAAGATTTCGCTGGATTTTAATCTGATCGATTTCAAGACCTTTACCGGTATTCCCAAAATGCAGACAACCAACACGATTAAAGTTCACAAAGCAGTTGCTGAAAACGGTCTCGGGTTTACGGTTTATGGTGCATCTTTCGGGTTGAAAGGTACAGTCAAAAAAATACAGGGTCGTCACGGTGCAGTCCGCTTGCTGGTGCAAGCCAGTATTATTCAATTACTCGGTAGACATCAGAATATTCCTTACTGGCGGCTGGTTCCTGGTGCCAAAGCAGATCGTTTTGTCATGGAATCAATCACCAGTAAATTTTATGACTTTTCGCCTGAGCAACGTATAAGAAATATACAACAATTACTGTATTTACACGGTTATGAGATTGACCCTAACGGACAACTGGATCAATCGACAAAGCAGGCATTGCACTCTTTCGGTCTTAAACATAACATTCAGGCTGATATCAATGGACCAACTGTCAGACAGTTATTCGAACATATCCCCGTTAACTACCACAGTCGCTCAAGACAAAACCGTCTTGATCACATTCGGGTTAAATTAAATAATCAAAATTTTAGTGACTCATCACTGCGTTTACAAGAAGCCAATTCAACAATTCCGGTAGTCGTGAATGACGCAACCAAGGTTGATGAACAAGTATGAATTGTGTGTATGATGAATTTGATCCAGCTTAGCCAGTAAAATTTGTTTTGAATGATACATTGACCAAGTGTCAGAACGCTTTAAATAAAGCTTTAGAAGCTGTTTAATGGGGTTGACCACCTCATCTTTGAACAAAATTTCTGGTAAGAAACCAATCCTAGGAAGGTTACAATGACCTATCTATACAGTTTTAACGTTAAATCAAGTAATGAAAATATGTGGCTTTAAATTTGCGTTTTAACCGCGTCGACATTCAATATTCATTGAAACAATTAGCTTATTAGGCTTAGCTTGATTTTCCAGGGCTTAAATTTATTTAGCTGGATAAATTATGATGCAGAAAACTATTTTAATTACAGGTTCTACTGACGGTATAGGATTAGAAACTGCAAAGATACTGATTGACCAGGGTCATCACGTTTTGTTGCACGGTCGCAATCCAGAAAAACTGGATGCCATCGTCAATAAATGTTCAAGCTTACTAAATGGTGGCAGTATTGAACATTATGTCTCTGATTTGTCTCGATTAACTGATGTTGAAACATTGGCAAAAGCAGTTATCAAGAAGCACGATAAGTTAGATGTTCTCATCAATAATGCAGGTGTGTTAAAAACACCTGAAACTTTCACACAGAATGGTCTGGATGTGCGCTTTGTTGTTAATACCATTGCACCTTATCTGTTAACTCAACGACTTTTAACAGTGCTTGGAACATCAGGACGAGTCGTGAATCTATCATCTGCTGCACAATCTCCAGTAGACATTAAAGCGCTGACAGGAGAACGCCGCCTTAGGGATATGGAGGCTTATTCTCAGAGTAAACTGGCGATAACGATGTGGTCACTCCGTTTAGGGCATTCTTGTAAAGATAAAGGGCCGAGTATTATTGCGGTTAATCCTGGTTCTCTGCTTGCCACGAAAATGGTGAAAGAGGGTTTTGGTGTGGCGGGACATGATATTCGTATGGGTGTGGACATACTGATTCGTGTGGCCTTATCAGATGATTTCGAAACGGCGTCAGGCAAGTATTTCGATAATGACTCCGGTCAGTTTGTTTCACCTCATCCCGACGCACTCGACCAAAAAAAATCTCAAGAAGTCATTCGCGCTATAGAAGCAGTTATAGCTGAAAGGATGTTTTAGAATGTGATCAGCAGGTCTAGCCATTAATAATTTTGTTGTAGGTTCGTTCAAAGTGCATTGAGTTCTAGCGAGCACTTGAGCAACAGACTACAAACCATGTTTATTCAATCCCGTATATCAGGAAATGTTGATATTAACTCAATACCTAATATCTGAAACTTGTTGCAATACTATGACTTAGTTTCGACTAAAAAATACTATCATAGTGGTATTCAATTACAATTGTGACCAGTGTTTGCTTGGTAGTTTTGGAAAAGGATATTTCTGGTTAGCAAATAGCTGTATCATTAAAACCGAATGATGGTTCACAACAGACTAATGAAGCTTTAAATGAGAGATTTAACGCTTCAGGTTATTCAGATTGGCCTGGAAGTTCCAGCCTTTGGTCTGCTAAAGAATTTGTTTTTACTGTCATAGCCGACCAGTTTGATACTTATTTATGACCGCCTCCCCTGTTAACCGGGCTTAGTGGAACTTTCCACTATCCAAGCTTCAAATGAAGTAACGCTGTCTATGCAGCAACACAGAGGAGACG
>JAHZJL010000034.1 GCA_022600935.1 Gammaproteobacteria bacterium | reverse complement strand
GATTATCCCCGTGAATTACAGGGGCTGGCTAATAATTTGAATGCATTATTGAATAATGAACGCTCACACAAGGAACGTTATAGAAATACTCTTGCTGACCTGGCGCACAGTCTAAAAACTCCATTGGCGATTATACGTAGTGTATTTAGTGACAACCAACAACATAATAGCAATGAACAAATAAAAACACTACGCAACCAGGTTACACGTATGGACGATATCATTGAATATCAATTAAAACATGCGGCAGCGACAACGCGATCGTTGATTTCACCAGAAGTGACCGTATCGCGCATCCTAAAAAAAATATCAGAAGCGTTAAAGAAAGTCTATGCGGCTAAACAGGTCAGATTAATTATTGATTGTCCAAACCAGGGTAAGATTAGTTGTGAGGAAGGGGACTTGTACGAAATTATAGGTAATTTGATGGACAATGCGTTTAAATGGTGTCAATCAAATATCGAGGTGAATGTTCGTTTTCCGCGTGAATTGCATAAAAAACAATCAGGAATGTATTTCTGTATCAATGATGATGGCCCTGGAATTCCTGACGATAAGCTTGAAGAAGTATTGCAAAGAGGAGTTCGAGCCGATCAGACTACAGCCGGGCACGGTATAGGGCTCAGTATTGTAAAAGAATTAATCAGTTTTTCAAACGGTCGTCTTGATTTTTCTCAGAGCGCGTTGGGCGGATTAAAAGTCGAGGTTTTTTTACCGGCACCGTTATAATCCTTATCTTATCATGGTGTTTTAACAGTTAACTGAACAGTTGTATTGTTGACATAAAAAAACCCTGGCTTATCAGACAACAAGCCAGGGTCATTGCAACTAATCAGAATATTACAACGAGTTGGTTGCGTTTAAATCAGCTAGTGCCTGTTCTAAACGCGAAGCCATTACTACTTCACCAGCTCTTTGCCAAACACGTGGGTCATAAAACTTTTTGTTGGGTTGATCGTCACCTTTAGGATTACCGATCTGTCCTTGCAGGAAGGCTTCATTTTCCTTGTAATATTTCATGACGCCTTCCCAGTAAGCCCATTGAGTGTCAGTGTCAATATTCATTTTAACGACACCATAACTGATCGATTCCTTTATCTCCTCAGGTGTCGAGCCAGAGCCACCATGAAATACAAATGTCAATGTATTGTCCGGTACACCATATTTTTTAGAAACATAGATTTGAGAGTCTCTTAAAATTGTTGGTGTGAGTTTAACATTTCCGGGTTTATAGACACCGTGGACGTTACCGAAGGAAGCGGCAATTGTGAATCGATCGCTTATTTTACTAAGGTTTTCATAAGCATAGGCAACTTCTTCAGGTTGAGTATATAACAAGGACTGGTCCATGTCCGTATTATCAACGCCATCTTCCTCACCACCTGTTACACCGAGCTCAATTTCAAGCGTCATATCCATTTTGCTCATGCGCTGCAGATATTGACCGCAGATTTCTATGTTTTCTTCAAGGCTTTCCTCTGACAGGTCTAGCATATGAGAGCTGAACAGGGGTTTGCCTGTTCTTTCATAATGCTTTTCACCAGCATCAAGTAATCCATCAATCCAGGGTAATAATTTTTTTGCAGCATGATCTGTGTGAACTATGACAGGAACACCGTAATGCTCAGCCATCAAATGAACATGTTGTGCACCGGATATCGCGCCATAAATCGAGTTTTGTTGGCCCTCGAGTTTGAGTCCTTTACCGGTAAAAAACGCGGCGCCACCATTGGAAAATTGAATGATGATTGCCGATTTGGCTTTAGCTGCTGCTTCCAGTGTCGCATTGATTGAATCTGTATTGATGACATTGACTGCGGGTAAAGCAAAGTTGTTTTGTTTGCAAATTGAAAAAACTTTTTGAACGTCATCACCGGTAACAACACCGGGCTTTACGACGTCAGTGATCTTCTGTGCCATATGAATACCTTACATTAAAATAAGAGGGAAAACCATGTGGTGCCAAAGTAGCACTCTGATTGAATAACCTGGCAATGTGTATTAGAAAATAACACTTTCCAAGTTGAAAAAACCTTGCTGTTTATTGAAACAGCAAGGTTTTTATAAGATTGATAAACGGCTTAAGTTTTAAACAATAAATTAAGCAGTTTCGAGCACTTTTTCTATATTTTCCAAACGCTCTGCGAGCAATTCTTCCAGAGAAACAAGTGCTTTGGAGAATCCTTCGATACCCTCTGCAAGTTTCTCGTTAGCCATTCGATTTTCATCGTGCATTTTATCGAATGTAGCCTTGTCCATCGATATACGATCAATGGATGCATTAGCAGCAGTTTGTGGATCCAGCTTACGAGGTAAATCACCTTCAGTTGACTGTAGTTCATCGAGAAGGGCAGGGGCGATTGTCAGCAAATCAACGCCGGCCAATTCAGTGATTTCGCCAATATTACGGAAGCTTGCACCCATCACTTCGGTTGAATAACCAAATTTTTTGTAATAGTTATAGACGGTTGTGACAGAAATTACACCTGGATCTTCATGTGAAGGGTAGGAGTCTCTACCACTATCTTTTTTATACCAGTCGAGAATTCGACCGACACATGGAGAGATTAATGTAATTCCGTTTTCAGCACATGCAATTGCCTGGTGTAAACCGAACAATAATGTCAGATTACAATGAATGCCTTCTTTCTCAAGGACTGATGCTGCCTGAATGCCTTCCCATGTCGAAGCAATTTTAATCAAAACACGCTCTTTGGAGACTCCTGCACTTTCATATTGGGCGATCAACTCACGACCTTTGGCAATAGTCGCTTCTGTATCATACGATAATCTGGCATCGACCTCAGTTGATACACGACCAGGGATGATATCAAGAATTTTCAGCCCGAATGAAACGGCAAGCCGATCAAATGCAAGTGTGACAACATCAGCTTCAGATGCGCTTTTACCCAATGTCTCACGCGCACCTTTCAATGTGTCATCGACAATGGACTGGTACTGTGGCATTTGAGCAGCCGCAGTGATAAGTGATGGATTTGTTGTCGCATCTTGTGGTTTAAATGTTTCAATTGCCTGTATGTCACCTGTATCGGCAACAACTACAGTCATTTCTCTAAGTTGTTCTAGTAAATTTTTAGCCATAGTCATATACCTGTATTGAAATGATTGATAATTCAATTACCAGTTGAGATTATACTCCGAATTGATTGGAGCAAGTAAATTTTAAAATTCAAATGCAATTAATGGAAATATGGTCAATAAGACCGATTGACCAAAATGGGTTTAACAGGATTTTGAAAATTAAAATAGCGATAATTGAAAAAAAATACTTACAATGAATTTAAAAAATATGTTTATCTCCCACATGCGAATACTCACTGAAACAATCATAAGTCACTGATTGAATCATGTGTATCGGGTGTGGTTGGGCTTTGCTGTACATTGAATTGACGACATTATAATGTAAGCATTTTGTTACCAAAAGCTGTTAGCTCTTCACTTAATCAAGTAAATTGTCAAGAAATATCAGTTGATTTTTTCTAAATATCTATCAACAGCTGAAGGAACAGCGGGCTGATTCTCAGCTTCTTGTTCTGCAATTTTAGCCAGATAACTTTCTACACCTGTCGGCACAGATGCCTTTGCAGCTTCTTCTGCTCGAGTTTCAAACTCTGGAACGATCTGGCTGATAATGTAACGCTCCACTCCTGTTAATTCAGGCTTGGAGATACTCTCTACATATTTATCAACTCCACTTGGTTGTTTTTCAGTCCCTTGTACCTGTACTGGTTGTTGTTGGTCAGGTGCAGTTTCTTGAACCGGTTCCAGTTTTTGCAGATATCGAGCGACACCTGTTAAACTGTCTGAAGCCTGATTGTGTTGTGCAGTATTGTTCACAACTTCAGATTGTTCGGTAACAGGTTCTTTGATGAACATTCGTTCGAATAGATTAGCCATAAAAATTTCCCGTAGTTATTAGTGATTTGACATAGTGTACACAATCACTATAAATAGAGTTTTCAGAAATTAAGCATTTTGACAGGTTATTCCAAATTAATTCTGTTAAAAGAAAATCATTGGAAATACATGCTTTAGTCTTGTAGTTATTAGATTACTATAAGATCAATTTAACAATGACCAGCTGAAATTGGATTTTATTCGCTGGTCATTATAATCAAACAGTTAACTATGTGTTTTTCTGTAAATATTTTTCAACACCTGTGGCACTTGCTTTGGCTTTTTCCTGTAAGTATTTTGCAACTCCTGTTGGTTCAGCCATTTCGTGCTCTCTTAAATAACGGGCAACGCCTGTTGTGCCAGCAGGGACTGCTGTGTTTGTTGCAACAGAACTGCTTCCTGCTGCTGCATCACTAGACGATGATGGTCGTTTCAACAGAAAGTAAGCAATCCCGACTAATGCCAGAATCCCAATAAAATAGTTACTCATGCCACCAGATTCTTCAGCATCAGAGACTTCATCGTCATCATCAACAACACTGCTTGAAGACTGTGTGCTTGAGCTCATTGATGATCGTGAGGAGCTGCTTTTTGAAGATGACTTTGACTTGTTTTTAGCAATATAGTCTTTGTCCTGGTAGACAATTACCGGTTCAAAATCAGCGGGGTATTTTGAATTGCTGCTTGTTGAGGTTGTAGAACGACTGCTGGAACTGGAACCGGATGATTGACTATGTTTCTCGATATAGTCTTTATCCTGATAGATCACCTGCGGTGTAAAGTCTTCCGGATAGTCAGATTTAGCCAATACAACACAACTACTGAAAAAAAGTAGAATGAATAAACTGCTCGCTAAAAATTTACTGTTCACCTGTCAATGCCTCTCTATTAAACGTTAACTTTAATGACTGGAAATATAATCTTTATCCTGATAAAGAATTACCGGTTCAAAATCACCTTCTACTGGTTCGCCTTGTGCCGACGTCTGCGAAGCTCCGCAAGGGCATGAGCATCCACCAGTATTGGTTCCAGAATAGCCGGTATGATCAGCGTCGCTGTGTTTGGCGATATAGTCTTTATCCTGATAAATAATTTGTGGTGTAAAGTCCTCTGGATATTGCGAATCAGCTAAGGCCAATTGACCAGTGCTGGCAATAAGCAATGTCGACATGATAGCTTGAGTTAGCTGTTTCTTGATCACCTTCGGTTCCTCTCTGATCTGGTTAAGGGGGTCGTTAAGTTAAAGAACGGACTCCACCTGGTTTGCAATATTATCCACTGTAAATCCAAATTCCTTGAACAAATCACCTGCGGGTGCTGATTCACCAAACCGGTCCAGACCAATAACCAATCCACTAGAGCCTACATATTTCCACCAGCCATCGCTGACGCCAGCTTCAATGGCAACGCGTTTGATCACAGAAGGTGGTAAAACAGCATCACGATAAGCTTGATCCTGACTGTCAAAAACATTTGTGGATGGCATTGACACGACTCGAATATTTTTGCCTTTGGTGGCTATTTGGTTGGCCGCACCAATTGCCAGCTCAACTTCCGATCCCGTTGCAATTAAAATTGCATCAGGCGTACCCTGGCAATCCTGTATGATGTAACCACCACGGGTGACGGCCTGAATCTGTTCACTGTTACGCTCGATGTGAGGCAGGCCCTGTCTTGAGAAAATCAATACTGATGGGCCATCTGCTCTTTCAAGTGCTGCTTTCCAGCACACTGCAGATTCAACAGCATCGCATGGACGCCAGACATGCATATTAGGAATCATGCGCAGGGTCGCTGTTTGCTCGACAGGTTGGTGGGTTGGTCCATCTTCACCCAAGCCGATTGAGTCATGTGTATACACGAAAATAGTTGGTATTTTCATTAACGCAGCCATGCGAAGAGCGTTCCGTGCATACTCAGAGAACATTTCAAATGTTGCTCCATAGGGTTTGAAACCGCCATGCAGCGTTAAACCATTCATAATTGCAGACATACCGAATTCGCGTACTCCGTAATACACGTAATTACCATCAAATCCGGGCGAATTAACATCTTTACAACCTGACCATAATGTTAAATTCGATCCGGCCAGATCCGCTGACCCACCCAGCAATTCAGGTAATAATGGCCCATAACCATTCAGTGTATTTTGAGATGCCTTGCGGCTGGCTATCTTTTCGGCTTTTTGATTGACACTTTCAATGAAAGCATTTGCATCTTGTTGCCACGAAGCAGGCAGACTGCCTTCGATACGTCGCTCGAATTCACTTGCTAACTCGGGGTGAGCGTTTTTATAGGATTCAAATTTCTGTTTCCAATCATTTTCCAGTTGTCCTCCTTTGGATTTGGCATTCCATCCATTATAGATTTCATCTGGAACAACAAAAGGTTCGTGAGGCCAGCCAATTGTTTGTCTGACTAATGCGATTTCATCATCACCTAAAGCAGCGCCATGACATTCTTCTTTGCCCTGCTTGTTTGGAGAACCCCACCCAATAATTGTTTGACAGCAGATAATTGATGGTTTGTCGGTAACAGATCGGGCTTCTTCAATAGCATTTTTAACTGCTTCTGCATCATGTCCATCGACAACTGGAATGACGTGCCAGCCGTATGCTTCAAAGCGTTTAGGTGTATTGTCTGTAAACCAGCCAGGTGAGTCTCCTTCACCTCTGACTTCACCGTCAATTGAGATGTTGTTATCGTCATAAAATGCAATCAATTTCCCAAGTTTCATGGTGCCTGCCAGTGAGCATACTTCATGAGAAATACCCTCCATCAAACAGCCATCGCCTAGAAACACATAGGTATAATGATCAACAATATCATGACCTGGCCGGTTAAATTGGCCAGCTAGTGTTCGCTCAGCCAATGCCATCCCGACACCATTGGCAATGCCTTGACCCAGCGGGCCGGTTGTGGTTTCTATCCCGGGAGCATATCCATATTCAGGATGACCAGGTGTTTTGGAATGTAATTGGCGAAAATTCTTAAGTTCATCAATAGGTAAGTCGTACCCGGTTAAATGTAACAGGGAATAGATCAGCATTGATCCATGCCCATTGGATAAAACAAATCGATCACGGTCAGGCCAATCCGGGTTGGTCGGATTGTGTTGCATATAGTCGTTCCAAAGGATTTCGGCTATATCAGCCATACCCATGGGCGCTCCAGGATGTCCTGAGTTTGCTTTTTGCACGGCGTCCATGCTTAAAGCGCGAATTGCATTGGCTAAATCTCGGCGTGATGTCATTATTTGTACAACCTGTATTCAGAAGGATAAGAATTGTAAAAAACAGTTTTCACCTTTGTTGATGAAAACTAAAAAACTGGATATGTAACTTATTGATAAATTAGGTATGAGTGGCAATAGAGAGCCACTCATACTGACGGCGGTTAAAGACTATTCCAGATTGGCATGTCTTCCGCGCATTTCTTCTTCCGGTATACCTTTCTCATGTATGAGATGAGAGATCTGAGCTTCCAGAAAAATCAAGGTGGATAGTTCGAAAACTGTCCCCATTGGCATCCCGACAACAGTACCGTATAAATCAGGTTTACCAACTTCAAACACTTGATCAGCAATATCACCTAATGCGGAATCAACTTTCGCTGTGACCAAGGCGATTTTCGCACCTATCTTTCTGGCGCGATTTGCAAATGCAACGAGTTGCTCAGTACCACCAGAACCAGAGATCAGAATCAAGGTGTCTGAATCTCTGACACTTGGCGTGACTACTTCACCAACCAAAAAGGCTTCATAACCGGCATGCATAAGCCGCATGACGAAAAAACGGGCAATCAGTCCGGACCGGCCGGCACCCGCAACGAAAATCCGCCCAGACTGGTCCAGAAGCTGGGTCAGTTGATTCTCATAGGTATCGTCGGTGGCCGAAAGAATTTCGGATAACTTATTTAAGACTAGATCCCGATGCATATCAGACCTCTAGGCTGCTTCAACCAATTGACGAATTTCACGAGCTGCATCGCCAGGAGACGGTGCACTGTAGATTGCAGCACCAACCACAACGATACCAGCACCAGCTTGTACAACCTGTTGGACTGTTGACTGGTTGATTCCACCGGCAACTGAAATTCTCACTGGCAGATTCAGCGCCGCAATGCTTTGCAGATCAGCAAAAGGAGTCTGGCCAGCTGCCTGTGCGTCAAGACCAGTGTGAACGCCAACAATCTGAGCGCCCATTTTAGCGGCTTCTCTTGCACATTGTGCTTTGTTTGGTACGTTGATCAGGTCAATCTGTGCTTCGGAATTGTTTGCATTGGCAGCCTTGACAACACCAGCCATTGTTGCATTACCGGAAACACCAAGTACAGTACAGATATCGCCGCCAGCTGCATAGAATGGAGCTGCTTCGTATTCACCGGCATCCATTGTTTTCAGGTCAACCAGAATCAGGTTATTCGGGAACTTTCTTCTGAGTTCTTGAACGAGTCTTACACCATTGTGTTTGATGCATGGGGTACCGATCTCAAGAATATCGACATGCGGGGCAACTTGAGTCGCCAATCCAACAGTGTCGTTAAAATCAAGAGAGTCGAGTGCCATTTGAATCAATGCTCTAGCCATTGTAAATGCTCCTATTTAGAGTTGAAGGTTATCGTTATTTGTTACTTGAAATTCGTAAACTCAGTGAACTTTAAAACAGAACAGGGACCAATGTCAATGCTATTCTGTGTGGTATTCAAAGTGCTTTTAAGCATATTAAAATTGCTTTGACGTGTGTCGGGAAAAGTTTTTAATGAATTTATTTTATGCAAAAAAAACAAATAGATGAATGTCTCGCTGATGCTGAAACACAAATTTTTTGATTGTCCATTGATCAACGTTTGAAGGTTACCAACCGTACCCGGGTTCAATGGTGACAACAACAGACTTACTGGTCAGGAATCGACTATTAAAACTAAAAAATACAATTGCTTTACGTTAAAAGCTCATTTGAATTATTAACAATATTGTCGTTGAATGTTCGATTCTGAAAGGCGAATATGAATGCTTGTACCAATTCAGCAAACTTGAGATCTAAAACCAGTTTTGTGGTCGCTCAGTCTCATGTAGTCTTTATTGAATTGGAAATTATCGTATACGGATTAATAATATTGTCTGTTTGCTGCACTCAATTGTGCAATCTGAATGAGAATCAGCGAAGAGGCTGCAGTCATTGATAAAAAAACAAGGAAACACCAGCATGACATCGTTAACAGATATTAAAGCCCTGATTATTGACATGGATGGGGTATTATGGCACGGAGAACAGGCTTTGCCTGGGTTGAAGGAGTTTTTTCAGGCCATTGAAGACAACGATATTCGATATATTCTGGCAACCAACAATGCCAGTCTGAGTGCTGATCAATATGTCACCAAACTTCACAGAATGGGGGTGACAGTGAGCCAATCAGCGATATTAACGTCTGGAATGGCAACAGCATTATATTTATCCAAACGGTATTCCCCAGAAGACACACAGATTTTTGTCGTTGGCGAGCACGGAGCACGTCAACCATTAATTGACCTGGGGTATGCGCTTGTGGACGATTACCCGGACAAGGCTGATCAGGATGTGAATCACTTATCGACTATCGTCGTGTGTGGGAAAGATGAAACCCTGAATTGGAAGAAACTGGCCAACGCAACGCTTTTTCTCGGTAATGGCGCTCGATTTATCGGTACAAATGCCGATACAACATTGCCCACAGAGCGCGGTTTGACTCATGGAAATGGAGCCATTCTGGCTGCTTTGCAAACAGCGACAGGCATAGCACCGACCATTATTGGCAAGCCAGAGCCAATCATGTACCAGCAAGCACTGGACATTCTGCAAACTGAACCGGAATTTACAGTGGCAATTGGTGATCGTCTGGAAACTGACATTCTTGGTGCAGTCCGTACAGGTATTCGCAGTATCATGGTGTTAACAGGCGTTTCGAAACAAGAAGATATTGAATCCTGTGATTTTCAGCCAACTGCTGTATTGTCTGATATTTGTGAAATTACACAGTTACTGCAGAATCAAGGTTAAAATAGATAAACAGTTGATTAACTGATTAGACTTGTCAGTGTGATTCAGGGTTAAAACAACATATTTACTTAACTCATTGAATTTGTAAGATATAAATAAGTCCAAATCTATGCAAAAAACGAGAGCAGCGCCATGAAAAAATTTATCGATACTGTCGATACATTTCTGGATGATAGTTTAAGAGGTTTCTCGACAGCACATGCAGATATTGTTCATCTCATCGAATCCCCGCGATTCATCAAGCGTAAAACATCGTCTGAATTCGATAAGGTTGCGTTGATTTCCGGAGGTGGATCAGGGCATGAACCTTTGCACGCTGGTTTTGTTGGATATGGGATGCTTGATGCAGCGTGCCCTGGACAGGTGTTTACTTCTCCAACTCCTGATCAGATGCTTGCTGCCGCCCAGTCAGTTCAGTCGGAACAAGGCGTGTTATTCATCGTGAAAAATTATTCGGGCGATGTCATGAATTTTGAAATAGCCGCCGAAATGCTTGAATGCCCTTGTGAAACTGTCATTGTTGATGATGATGTGGCACTGCCAAAAGATCATAGCACTGGTCGACGCGGTGTCGCCGGAACATTAATTGTCGAAAAAATCGTTGGTGCGGCGGCTGAACAAGGCAAGCCATTGGCAGATTGCACATTACTTGCAGAGCAGGTTATTGAATCGACGGCTTCAATGGGAATCGCATTGTCCAGTTGTACAGTGCCTGAGCTCGGTCAGCCTACTTTTGAGCTGGGGCCGAAGCAGGCAGAACTCGGTGTCGGGATTCATGGCGAACATGGAAGAGAGACGATTGACCTGGGCAGCGCACAGTCCATGATTCATCAGATCAATCAAGCCATATACGAGGAACTCAAGCCTAAAAAGAATCAACCAATTTTTTTACATGTCAATGGCTTGGGGGCAACTCCGCTGTCTGAGTTATATCTGGTATATGATATCGCGCATCGGTTTTGGTCAGAGCTAGGCGTGATTGTCACCCGTTCCCTGGTTGGCGACTATACAACATCGCTGGATATGGCAGGATGTTCACTGACAGTAACGCTATTGAATGACAGTATGCTCGAATACTGGGATGCGCCTGTACATACATCAGCACTAAGATGGGGGTGTTGAATGCCGGCTGAGCACATCGGCAATTGTACAGATCATTAACTGGCTGGTTTTTGCTCCGGCATCAATGTGACCCTTGCTGCGCTCACCCAGATAAGAGGCTCGTCCCTTGGTGGCAATCATGTCGCGAGTCGATTCCATTGCTTCGATAGCTGTGTTGCTGATTTGCTCGAGCACATCCGCTGGATTGGTCTTATTTACATGCGATTGTTGCAGCAATTGAGACACTGGTATTAACACATCCAGCATGGTTTTTTCTCCAAGATCAGACTTGCCGCGTTGTTTGACAGATTCAACACCGGCTATCAAGGCATCTGCAAAACTCACATTATCCTGATTCTGTTGTTTTAAAGACTTGCTGATTGAGACAAACAACGTTCCCAGTAATGAACCGGATGCACCGCCAACCGATGACATAATCAGCATGCCAATTTTTTGAAATGCTTGTTGCCAGTCCAGGCTGGCTAATTCCTGTGAATGCGCTTGTAATTGACTTAAACCACGTTGAAGATTGGCGACATGATCACCATCGCCAATCGCCTGATCCAAGGCAGTGACTTCATCTTCATGGCACTTAATGACATCAGTGATGGCATTAATGAAGATTGGTAACAGAGATGTATCAATAGTCATATTTTACTCCTGTATATGCGCCATTTAATTGAATTTTGGCATCAACTCAGACTGATGGTTTCTTGAATGACTCGCTGGTATCTTGCCACCAGGTGCTTCCATGTCATTGTCGACAGGTCAGGGTTAATAAGCTGTTGACCTGATTTCAGGCAGTGTTGCCAGTATTCGATTTTATCGCACATCGAGGTGGTTTCGTGGTGAGGATTATCTATGTTGGATAGATAGCGATAGTCTTGATCAAATAGTTCCGGGTAGCAGAGTCGATCAGGGACAACCGGTATACATCCACAGGCAACAGCTTCAAGCACTGCCAACCCCTGAAATTCGTGTACTGCGGTTGATAGAACCAGATCAGACTGCGATAAGATATTGAAATATTCATTGCGATCGGGCTGATAACCGAACGATATAATTTGTTGGCAAAATTGGTGTTGGATTGTTTGGAAAACTTCGGGACAGCGCTGGAATTGTTGGCCAATGATATGGATATTAAAATTGATTCTGCGCTGGGTCAGTAAAACCAGTAATTCATACAATCGCTCTGGTCCCTTATCGTATTCCCAGCGGTGATTCCACACCAAAGTCAGTGGTTCCAAGTAGCGTTTTTGGATTTGAATACCGGGCAGGTCTATTGGTACCGGGATAACCTCCGATTGTTGTTCCAGATAGCTGATTACATTATGCGGAACACAATCAGGCATTTTGGAGAGCAATTGCTTGATGCCGGACAAGTACGTTGTCAGATTATAATGCGAATTAAATAGCAATCGATTAGCAGCCAGTCCGCTATACAGCGTGACCATTTGTGGCTCGATGTGTATTGGTTGGTGTATGTTGCGTGGATAAGCAAACTGGTTCTCATGAAAATAGACAATACTGGGTATGATAGCCAGATTTGGGGAAAGACCTTTCAACGTGGCCAGATCTACCATTGACGTAGCCATGATTAAGTCATAATGACGCGCCAGCTCTGTGTGTTCCTGAAAAAACCACGTCAGCGCATTTCCGCGAATCCGCCAGTTAAAAAACCGAGCCGGTAAGGTAAGCTGAGTCCAGTTGTACTGACTGAATTGTTGAACAAGTGCTTTACGCCAGTGCTGATGACTTTGGGCATCATATGCAGACAGTAACAAAATATTGATTGTGAATAACACAGTATCGGGCCTTGTCTGGATTGGTGGAACGCTGGGAAAAATCAACTCTGATAAACAAATCAAAGTATCGAAAGATTTGACACATGGTGTTTGTCAGTAATCTGACATCGGTTATTCTGGATAAGACAATCGATCTATGATAACAGTCGGTATACACTATTACCCTGCAAACTGGATATTCTAAAGTAAACATGATCAACTATTTGTGAAGTACTGGAACAGTGTAGATCCAGCAAAACTGTGATTAAACATTACTGTTTGTATCTACAAACAAACACAATATAAAGCGGAGACTCGCCATGATAATTACCAATATCGAAGCGTTACCTGGTAAAACCATTGTTAAACATCTGGGGATGGTGCAGGGCAATACGGTACGAGCCAAACATATCGGGCGTGACCTGATGGCCGGTTTCAAAAATATTTTTGGTGGGGAATTGAAAGGGTATACTGAATTACTCCAAGAGGCACGAGAGGAATCGGTAGCCAGGATGATTGAGCAGGCTCAGGCCATTGGAGCCAATGCAGTAATCAATGTGCGTTTTTCAACGTCATCGATTACGGCTGGAGCTGCGGAGCTTTTCGCGTATGGGACTGCTGTCGTTATCGAGTAAAATCAGGATTACTTATGGCTAACATCATCTCTTTTCTGGTTTTATTGATACTCGGTTATGTTTTCGGACAATGGGCCGAGCGACGTCATTTCAAATTCATTCAACACAGGGAACGCTTGCTTAAAAATATTCTGTGTTTCAATGTCAAAACATTGCCTTCGTATGATACAGCGCCTGATGTTGAGTTGGTGGTTGGTAATGTCGTGATCTCGATTGATTATTTTAAAAGAATTGCTGCTGGATTGAATAACATTTTTGGCGGCAGAGTGTCTTCTTACGAGTCTTTAGTGGAAAGGGCTCGACGAGAAGCGATTTTGCGCATGAAACTAAACGCCAAAGAACGTGGTGCATCAATGATATTTAATGTCAAACTGGAAACAGCGTCTATTTATAAAGGCAATGGTCAACAAGTCGGTTCTGTTGAAGTGTATGCGTATGGAACGGCATTGATCGACAATCACTGATTCCATGTTGAAATTTACTGGTGTCAATTCATGTGTACATTCACCAAGCAATCAGTCTATTGAGTTATGTTTAACTGACTGAATAACAAAGGCCAAACTAATGAGTTATGAAAACCGGGATATTCCGGAAGGGATCAATGTCTCGAAAATCCATCCAATCAAGGAGTTTGCCTGGTTGGCTGGAGGGCTGATCATTCTTGTTATTCTTGCTGTGCTGGTATTATCTGTTCTGGCAGAAAAATTTGCGAGTTATATTCCGTTTGCGCTGGAGCAAAAAGTGGCATTACCTATTGCCAGCCGTTTTCAAGATGATCATCCATTGTCAACAGATCAAGCTTATATAAAAGATTATCTGCAATCGCTGGCCGCTGTATTGGCAGAAAACCAGGGATTACCAGAGGGCATGGAGGTTTCTGTCCATTACGTCGATGATTCAACAGTTAATGCCTTGGCGACTCTCGGTGGACATATTGTAATATTCAAAGGAATTTTGCAGATTATGCCACATGAGAATGCGTTGAGCATGGTAATGGCTCATGAAATTGCTCATATCAAGCATCGTGATCCAATTGTTTCTCTTGGGCGAGGTTTAACGGTTTATCTGGCGTTGTTGAGCCTGGTTGGCTTGAGTGACCATGGCGCTCTGGAGCAGATGTTCAGTCAGACCGGTCTGCTTACCATGTTGAGTTTCAGTCGGGAGCAGGAGTCAGCTGCTGATCGCGAGGCTATGTTAACTCTGCAGCGACATTACGGTCATGTGGAAGGTGCAGCAGCGTTGTTTGAACACATTGAAAAAGAGGAAAAAGAAGACAAGACGCCTTCTTTTTTCCAATCACACCCACATCCAAGGCATAGAATTGAAACAATTCGAAGATATTCGCAATCACTTGGCGATTCTGCAGACAAGCAACTGACCCGGATACCAGAACGTATTCAGCAATTAATTAAAACCTGATGCTGTGCTACCCAGCATATTAATGGTTACTTTTAAATACAGATACAGGCTTTAACCCGTCTTGACTGGGGCGTTTGGATTGCAGTGTCGTAATATTTGAGCCATCAGTCAGCAGGGTCAATTTGTTCATTCGATTTCGACCTGGTTACGTCCCATCATCTTGGCTCTGTACATCGCCTTGTCCGCCCGATTTAACAGTGATTGAGGACCATCATCCTGGTTTTTTAAGGCCGAGACACCAAAACTGGCCGTTACCGGTAATCCGCATAATTTAGAGTCTGTATGGTGTTCAAGGCGATATCGAATTCTTTCGGCCAATAATTCAGCGCCTTCAATCGGTGTGTGACTGAGCAAAATCACAAATTCTTCACCACCATAGCGATACACAATATCGCTGGCTCTGACACAGTCTTTCAAGCAATCAGCGACTGAAGCCAGCAGCCGGTCTCCTTCATCATGTCCAAAATTATCGTTGATGGATTTAAAATGATCGATGTCAATGAGTATAATGGACAGTGGAGATTTCTGGCGCAGTGCCAGAATACACTCGCGTCGCAGATTTTCCTCCAGAGCCCTGCGATTGGCTACCTGGGTCAATGCATCGGTATGCGCTGCCTGCATGGCTTGTTGATACAAAGTAATGTTTTTGAGTGGATAAATCAGGCATGAAGCCAGAGAATCCAGAACATTCATTTCGTATGTAGAAAAAGCCCGGTTACGATATAACACCAGAAGACCATAATCTTCAGCATTCAGATGCAATTCTGCATAACAGGTATGACGCGCTTTGAACCCATGTTCAACAGTTTCCCGTAAAGACGGATGATAGTAATGATAACCATCATGGGGGATGAACGCCTGAATCTGTTCCCCGAATAATTGAAATAAATGCCTTAACTCCAATGTGGTTTGCAATGCATTGGTTAATTCAAGACGTTGTTCCGACAACTGTTCGTGTATCTGTTGTGGTGGTGATGGTATAACTTTTATAGTATCTATTTTTGCTACCATGATGAAATCCTGCGAATTATTCCCTACCTGTATAAAAGCATTTTGTGTGCCAATATAAATTTTTTAATAAATACAGCTTGTTATGATGGTGGTAAAGGTCTTTAAGTTGCAGAATTGTCAAAAAATTGACAAGTTCAATACAGTCATGAGAGGTTAATATAAAAAAAATGACAGTCAAGCCCGGCTTTACAAACACAAATTTCGAATATTTCAATTTTGCTATTCCTAAAGTAAACCTGTATTCAACTACCCAAAAGAATGAACTGAGAGCAAGGCTTTGTTTATCTCGGATTGTGCTGATGTGTTTATTGCTGTTTCTGAATGGATGTGCCCGGATCAACTCTAAAGCTGAGAGCCATGACGTTCAAAGTCTGGACACTCAAACAATTGCAAACGGGAAAAGCTGGTGGTATTACCGGGTTAAAATACACTGGCCAGAGGACGATTCTCCGAACTGGTCACTAGGTGCGTTGATTGCCAGTGAAATTGTATCGCCGGTAATGACTACGTATATTGATCAGATTGACTTGTGGCGCTTTCATCGGCGCGCTGCAAAGGATAAAGCCGGACATCAGTTCAGCTTTATATTTTATTCTGATGCCACAGTTGCCCGGTCAATGTATACAGATTTAAAACACCATCCACTCGTGAATGAACTTATAGACAAAGGGGTTGTTGACAGAGTTGGTTATGATGATATCGGGCAATTGATCAGACCAAACATTGAGGACACCAGTGATAAACACTGGCCGCTGGAGATACAACAGAGTTGGCCGCACTACATCATGGGTGTGAGCCAAATGTGGTTGAGCCTCGTCAATTCACTGGCACAATCCAGTCAAGAACTGGATACTCTGAAGCGATTTGAAACTGTGCATGAAGAGCTGACAGCCTTATGGGTCAACAATGGCCAACACGCCTGGCTGCATCATCTCAATGCGTTATATGCATATGAACCGTTTTTAATTCGATATTAACCATACGACCTCGCCACTCTCAGAGTTGGAAAGTGAATTCACTGTAATGATGACTCAACACACATCGTTTCGATGGTAAAAAAGTTACCTCAACCAGATAATCCGCAGCAAGATTAATGACAGGACAATTACTGCCTAAACCATTAATTGGCGTCAGTGCTGTTATCTTTGATGATAGCGGGCGCGTGCTGTTGATCAAGCGAGGGCAGGCGCCAGCTAAAGGCCAGTGGCATGCACCAGGCGGAAAGCTTGAGCCGGGAGAATCCATGCTGGCTGCCTGTGAGCGTGAAGTCACTGAAGAAACAGGGTTGTCAGGGCTTGATGTGATCTGTCTGCTGGCTGTCGTGGAACGGCAAATCGATGGTTTTCATTATATTATTATCGATTTTCTGGCGCGGTTAAATCAGCCTGATAGGGATGAATTAAGTCCGGTTGCCGGTGATGACGTAGTAGATGCGCGCTGGGTTTCAGAGGCGGATTTAAACACTCTCGAAATTGCCGAAGGGTTAATGCCGATTCTGGAAAAGGCCCGTTTAATTGTTGAGAATAAAATTCCCGCCGGGCTGTATGATCAAACAGGTTCCGGTTTTGATTTTATACCCCGAATCGATGCCTGAACCAGTCATTGAATCGGTTAGAATTGATCACTCGCAGCAGGTTCAGTATTCCCGGGCAGCCTCTTAGATCAGACTGGCATCAATAGCATAGTGTTGTTTCTGGCGATTGATTATGTCTTCGATCAGCGCTTTTTTGGAATCAATATCTCTTACCAGAGAAAACTGCTGAAGTGCTTTGTGCAGATTTTGTTGAGGATATTCGGTTTTAAAATAGACATTTCCATTCATGTAATCTGTCAAAAATCGCAGCCCCAGTTCAAACGGGATGAGTAACACTGCATCATAAAACCAGTCGTATTCAGCAGGCATTATCAGGTTAAATGTCTGATTTAAATAACTGTTCAAAACCGCTTCAAAGATTTTGATATCGAAATACATCTCCGTAAACACATCATCCTCACCATTGACGATAGCCTTCTTGCCGCAACAGGAACGCATGCAATCACCAATATCATAATGAATCAGGCCAGCCTGCATGGTGTCAAGATCAATAATACTGATGGCTTTATCGGATCGATCATCAAACAAGATGTTGTCTCGTTTAGGATCACCGTGGATTACACGCAGTGGAAACTGATGAGCGATCCTGGCATTTTCCAGGTTATCAGCAAATGACCTGAAGTGCTCAATCGTGTCAAGACAATACTGGATTGACTCATTGTTTAAGATCTTGGTGGATCGGTTGGCTTGTAAATCAAACTGTTCAAGGTATTGAGGGGTAACATGAAAGTCAGAAATTGTGGTTTGTATTGAATCAAGTGCTATGGAATTAACCAGCGCATGAAACCGTCCCAGAGCAAAACCGATTTCTCCAGCTTGTTGCAAGGTGTCGACTTGTTTCAAGGTATGTGTGTTGTCAAGAAATTGAAAAGCCCGCCAATAGTTGTTGTTTGAGTCCAGGTGAAAGGCGTAGCCTTCCAGTGTCGGTATGAGTCTAGGAAAGGTCAGACTCTGGTTGCTGGCAGGATTGGCATTTGAACCAGAATAATCTATGTGCTGATGCAGGACTTTCAGGTTGTCAATGATAGATTCAGGTTTCTTGAATACATGGCGGTTCATCTGTTGCAGAAACAGATGCCCGGAAGCTGGCTGCTGATGGTAAATAACCCATGAGTTATTGATGAGTCCGTTGCCAAACGGTTGGATGCACTGTATATCAGAATCCACCATAAATTTTTCGGCTATGCAATGAATCTTGGTCATGATTGACGGTTGCTATGATTTCAAGGCGTCGATTGTAGTGGATATGGCTTGTTGTGGCGTGTCAACAATCGTGAATAATGCTGAATGCCGCTGATCCAGAAATTCTGATTTGATCAAGTGGTCAATCAGGTCGATGAATTGATCATAAAAGCCGTTGGTATTAACCAGGCACAATGGTTTGTCTAGCTGCCCCAATTGTTTCCATGTGGCCACTTCCAGAATTTCATCCAGCGTACCCAGGCCACCTGGCAGAGCAATAAACCCATCAGCTTTCTCCATCATTAACTGTTTGCGTTCCAGCATGGTTTCAGTAACAAACACTTCAGTTAGATTGCGATGGATGATTTCTTGTTTACATAAATGTTGAGGGATGATTCCGGTCGCTCGACCTCCTGCACGAATCACTTCATCAGCCAGGATACCCATTAATCCAATTGCTCCGGCGCCATAAATCAGGGTGATATTGTGTTTAACAAACAGAGTTGACAATTGACGGGTTATTTGTTGAAAATCAGCGTCAATCCCGTCTCTTGACCCGCAAAACACACAAATAGATGTCATCGTCTTTTAGGTTATTGATTGTAGGAGTATTGGATTAAGCATAAGTCAGACAAACAGTTTTACAAGTTGCCACCAATGATTGTCAGTTGGCAGGTATTACAGTAAATCAAAGGTATCCATAACAGAGGATATACGCATTTTTCAGATCGACATTGGATTACAATTGTTCTATATCCGGTAAATCAATTGTCAGTTCATTATTGTTCCAGTTTATAAAACCAATAGTTTTCCATGATCCGGAAAGATTTTTTTGACGCAAATCATATACCCAGTCTGTTGGTGAAATGATTTTTTTCATTTTTACCGTAAACCGGCAATCAATCAGTTCGAAGCCCAGATTATGACACCAGTATGCACTGATTCTTCGAATCGCTTTGTTCATTCTCCAGGGTATGATACGGGCAGTAAATCCGATATTGGCCCACATTGAATGAACTCTTCCCCAGTGTGGTGCCAACATCCGTCCTTGTTCATTGACATAAGGAACCCATTGTTCCTGACCATTGTCGTTCAGATAAGTAAACGCCAGTATGTGATTGAAGCCTTCAAAATGATCATGCAGGTACAGCGCATGCGGAGTGATGCCTAATAAAGAATGCGAAAAAAGAGCCAGGGTGCCACTGACGGGTAACAGTATCTGGCCAAATGCGGTTTGATCGATAGAATTTGGAATGCGATGTATTAATCCATGAACAATCGTAACATTTAACTGTAAAACCAGAACAATCACGATGACTTTGTATAACTTACGGGCTTTTTGTCGGGTTCCAGGTCCACTATTGGTGAAAACGTCAGGAATGATTTGGGCACGGACGGGCTTTGGTTTGCTCAAACATATTTCTGTGCAGGGCTGGCGTGTACGGTTATCGGCGATACGACGGTAAACAGCTTTAGAGATATGGTAAATACCGGGTATAGACAAGAGCAGGGCAGCTGGTTTCAGATAACCCATTGCGTGAAGAATTTTGATATAGGTGTCCAGGCCGGAATACAGTTGCTTGTTGTGATCGACAGCATATAAGTCTTTTAACAGAACGGACTGTTTAAACTTGTGAAACAAAGGTTGCGACCCGCTATGATTTTGCAGGCTTTTAAACTCAATAGGATAGCCAAGGCTGAAGTGTTGAATTATGGCCACAGTGCGACAACACAGTGGACATTCCCCGTCAAAATAAACTGTTAATCGAGGAGTGCTGGCGCTGAGGTGATTTCCAACGCAACGCCACCAGGCAAAAGGGACCAGTAAAAGATAATGGGCAAGCATCGCCAGACCAAACGGATAAATGTTTAACAACAAGGTGATGCCCAGATGAAAACAAGTGCCGATGACAAGCAACGGAATCCGTGCCCAACGCCTGAAAAAAACAAAAGGGAATACTAACTGGAAAATCAGGATCAAGTGCCCTGTGCATTGCATCAACACTTTCTGATTGAGCAGCCATGAGACATCAAGCGCTGAAATGTAATATGGCATGGACGATGGCAGCCAGGCACCCATGCCATTGAGCCAGTGTTCAGCAAATAATTTGTGAATCAGTGAATCCAGGTAAAGAAGCGCAAGTGAAAAAAAGACGATGAGATGGTAACAGAATACGGGTACTGTACGTTCCGGTTGCCAATCCTGGTCAGGCTTAAACGTGCGCAATCTCAGACTGAGATTGTCAATTGAGAATGCACGTTCGCTGGGTACGAAAATGAGCATCAGACTGGTGCCGATAATGAGTTGGTCAAACCCGCCATCGAAATCTTCCCACATTGTTGTAAACACGACGAAGACAACCCATAAAATATAGTTCAGCAAGGCACTGATACGGGTTTTGTATCCAATTGTCAGGCAAACCGCAATAATCATCCAGCCAATCAGGATCAGATGAATACATGTTGACGCGCGATCCAGAAATGGAGTCAGATCGAAAATAAGATGACGAAAGTAAAATAAAAAGGCTACCTCCAGTGTGATGACCAGACCAATACAGATTCTGAATAAACCGAGTCCGGTAGCTGCCACCTGACGATCAAGCGACTTTTCTATTATTTTTATCAAGTTGAGCGACACGATTGTTGTTAAAATGATGTTAATTTATGTAAATCACTGTATATATTATAATATTTTCATATAAGCTGTATTTAAACAAATGTTTTTTATTGTAAAAGTAGGCTATATTACTATTGGTGACAGTTGCATAAATGATTAAAGATCAGTATCTTTTTGCTAAAGAGACAAAGAAAATGATTTATATAATCAGCGACTTATACATGGTTGAGAAGGACTGCCATTTAGAGATTTCCAGGAAGTAGGATATGATAATTATCCGTTACGGGAAAATTTGAGGGGATAAAAAAACAATGACAACATGGTTACCAGGTATTATCGTCTCTATTGCTTTGATCGCTGTTATGTGGCGACTGTTTTCAGGAAAAAAAAGCACAGCTGAAGAGCCAGCCGACATTTCTAATGTTAAATATCGTTACAGACAACGAAATGCATTATTCAACCCGAATGAAATCATACTATTAAATGAAATTGAAAAAGCTGCAGGACATTCATTCAAGGTGTTCAGCAAGGTCCATGTTTCTCATATACTGATCCCGAAAAGTAATTTATCAATTGACAGTTGGAATCTGTCTTACGAAAAAGTGGTGTCAAAACATTTTGACTTTGTATTATGCTCAGCTGAAGAGTTTAAAGTGCAATGTGTCATTATGCTGGTTACCGATAAAAGCATTAAAAATCCCAATCACCGTTTTTTGATGAAAGCATGCCGGTCTGTGGGGCTGGAAGTCATCAACCTGTCTACACAAAAGGAGTATACAGCGTCTCAAATACGGTATATTCTAAAAAAACACATTCCCGAGTGTTTACCAACCAAGCAAGCGCTTGAAGTTCCAAGTGTCATCAAAGAGCGCCGAAAAAAAGTCCAGGAGACAAAAAAATCGGTATCAAGTGACAATTTACAAAAAATGTTACTGACTGAAGGCAGGCGCAGAGCTCAAAAAATCAAGAAAATGAGCAAAGTGAATTAAAGTTGGTAGAGTAAGGTTATTCTCATCGTCTCAAAAAAACAGTAACTGATTGTTCATCAATATTGGGCACTTGCCACATCGGCAATTTCAAGATACATCCCTTTAAAATCAAATAAATATTTGATTGCTTCAGCATCTTATACGAAAAAATGATAAAATCGCCCAGCTTGCACGTGTCTGGAATAGCGTGTTCGTGAATAAACATTCTTTTTGTAAACTGATACAGGTATAAATAATAATGTCGGTGCATAATCAAGTCATCAATGTTCTCAATGAAGTCTTACAACTTAACGATCAGATGCAGCTGCTCAAACCAGACAGTGCCTTATTGGGCGCCATACCGGAATTTGACTCAATGGCTGTCGTCTCTGTGTTAACTAGACTCGAAGAAGAATATGATTTTTTTATAGAGGATGATGAAATTGATGCGGATACATTTGAATCCGTTGCAACATTGATTGATTTTATTCAAAGAAAAATTAATGGTTAATGTCTCTCCGGTCAGGCACTTTTTTCCAGTGTTGATATCTTATTAACCAGACAGTTTCTTACGTTATAGCGGATTTGTAATTCGTCTTCAGTTAAACAACTGATGTAATCGAGCAACAATAACATGTTGTATAAGAAGGATTAAACAGACTTGTAGGGTTGTATACATGCCAAAATATATTATTGAACGCGAATTGCCGGGAGCCGGTGAATTATCAACAGACGAACTTAAATCAATATCACAAACATCATGTTCGGTTTTAAATCAGCTTGGGCCCCAGATACAATGGCAGCAAAGTTATGTCACAGACGACAAAGTCTATTGTGTTTATATTGCCCCCAACAAGGAGTTGATCGAGGAACATGCCAGACAAGGTGGCTTTCCGGCAAATCGAATTACTGAAGTGTCAGCTGTCATTGATCCTGTTTCTGCTGAATAAACGGTTTAGCAACTGCTTGGAAGAATGAAGACATATAAGATAAATTGATTTAGATGTTTTGAACAGTCAAGCCTATGGTCTCTCCGGGTACATGGTCTTGAAGAAATGTTAATCAGATTCTAAAAAAACAAATAAAAAAGCCTGACCGTTTATTGAGCGGCCAGGCTTTTTGCTGTTAATGAAGTAATCTTAAATTATTTCATTTTTTTCAATTTTGTCGCTGGAATAGTGCCATCTGCGCGGCATTTAAGGTAATTATAAACCGCCTCAATTGCCTCATCTTCACTATAGCCAGCTTTCTTGACTGGTCCAACAGCCATGATGGAATCAACTGCCTTGGGCATAGCATTACGGCCATTTATCAAGACATTTCCAAACTCATCCTGGCTTAATTTTTGGACAGACTCAAACAGGTTAGGGTTTGGTGAGACGTCATGGCATGTCGCACATCCGCGGCCAAAAGCACGATCATAAATTTTCATGCCAACCCAGGTTTTCATGTCAACTTTGTTTCCATCAGCCTGACATAAATCCGCTGCGGCAACCTGTCCGGCACTAAGGCTCAATCCAAAGGCGAGTGCTGTGCACGCCATGATTTCTTTCAGTTTTAAAATAGCCATTTTTATCTCCTTTTAAATAGCATAAAAAGTCAATTCCATATTGAATGACTCGAAATCCGATCAGTTGTCTCTTCAAAATCTGGGACTAGTATAATAGAAGCGCCCGGATTAATTCAATTTCAATCAACTGAAAGTTACTTCTTTGTCAGTGCTTGTCGTCATCAAGCATCAGTTAACACCCTGATCAGAATCATATCGTAAAAATCCTTAACATTGCCTTAATTATCAGAGACTTTATATGAATAAGCGAATGTATTTCGGAGTTGACCTCGGTGGGACTAAAATCGAGCTGATTGTCATTGATGATGATTCGCAAGAATATTATCGTAAACGCATTTCTACTCCCAAAGGTGATTATCAGGCAACGCTGGATGCTATTACCAGTCTGGTTCTGGATGCTGAAAACCAGCTTAAGGTAAAGGCAGTTGTTGGTATTGGAGCGCCGGGAGCTGTTTCACAGCAGACTGGACGCATGAAGAACTGTAACTCAGTCTGGTTAAACAATCGACCATTAAAAACCGACCTTCAACATCAATTGCAACGCCCGGTTCAACTGGCCAATGATGCGAATTGTTTTGCATTATCTGAGGCCACAGATGGTGCAGGGCAGGGAGCAAACAGCGTATTCGGTGTGATTTTGGGCACAGGCGTTGGTGCCGGGCTTGTTTCCAACGGAGCAATTGTGAATGGTGCCAATGGCATCTGTGGTGAGTGGGGTCATAATCCGTTGCCCTGGCCAAGGTCAGATGAATTACCTGGGCGGCGATGCTATTGCGGGCAATCAGGCTGTATTGAAACCTGGTTATCGGGTCCGGGATTTTCCCTGGATTATTCTTTGTCATTGTCTGGTCAACAGGTTTCCAGTCAGGATGCAAGTCAACTCTCTGCTGAACAGATCATACAGTTGGCTAGCCAGGGTAACAGAGCCTGCACATTGAGCTTGAAGCGCTATATTGATCGTTTGGCAAGGGGATTGGCGCATGTGATCAATATAATTGATCCGGAAGTCATCGTACTGGGTGGCGGATTATCGAATTGCGAGGTGTTATACCGCGAAGTTCCGCAGCAGTGGTCAAAATATGTTTTTTCGGACCAAGTGGTCACTCAACTGGTTGCTCCCCGATATGGGGATTCGAGTGGGGTGAGAGGGGCAGCATGGTTGGCTGCGGCTATTGCTCAATATTAGATAACTCGCTTTGGCTTTAACCATGTATTCATAAACAGCACATAAAAAAGCCTTTCGGCAAAATTCACCGAAAGGCTTGGCTTTTTCTGACTAAACTCGTTTGTTCTTAGAATTTGAAGCCTACATAGCCACCTGCAGTCAGGCCGTCAGCATCGACGCCGTCCAGTTGATCACCAGTTAAATGGTAGCGGGCATCAATACCCAGAACCAAAGAACCGACTTCGTATTCAGCACCTGCACCGAATTGAACACCGGCTGTTAATACAGTACCGGAGTCAGACGGAGGACTGATAACATGGAATGCAAAACCGGCAGGAATAATCCATGGATGAAAATTTCCATTCGGGTTGAATTTGATTTTTGGAGATGCAGTCAGTGTGAATTGACTTAAAGTAATGCGGTTAGCAATGTTTCGTCCATCAGGATTCACATTCAAACCGCCACCCAGGTTGGCAGCAGCGGCAGGTACGACAGCAATACTTTTCTGACTGTCGAATTTACGCCATTCAAACATGATTTCGCCAAACACAGCTACAAAATCAGACATGCCCCACAAATCTCTGGTGAGAGCATGTTCAATACCTGCGCCGGCATAGAAACCACCTTTGGCATCATTATCATCAAGACCGCTAAAGACCTGTGTCCCATTATTAATGCTTGAGCCGCCCTGGAACAAGTCGGTAAATACCTGATTACCACGACCGACGTTCATGCGAGCGAAACCGCCACGGAAAAAGATCACTGAGTCACTGTGTTTGGGAACACGATTAACGACAGCAACACGTTCTTCAACAACTTGCACTTTCTTGATTGATTCGCGACTTTCCTGACGAACGTTCTGAAGTTCGCTTTGTAAGCTGTTGAGCATGTCTTCCATTTTCTGGATTTTCAGTTGCAAGGCTTCAACGTTTTCGTCTGCAGCCATGGCTTGTGGTGAAAATGCCATGATAGACAGGAACGAACCCGCGACAATGCCCGATAGCTTTGTCAATGTAGTTTTCTTCATTTTTCCCCCTCCGATTGTGAGTGATGAGGTGTTTACTGTAAGGTTGTATATCTTTTGCGACAAGAATGTTATCACAGCGCACATCCTAACAGAGATAAAGTGAATTCTCAAACTTTATTTTAACTAAATTATAGATCTGATATTTATAAAAAACAATAAGTAAGAGATAAAATTTAATGTAGTTTCCTTATTTTGCCATACAAAATTGAGTTGTTTTTTGTATTTGTTGCGTGTTGATCACAACCTGATTTGATTCGTATACTGGTCAGGATGAAGCAAGACATATTGATTATTGGAGCTGGCGTCATTGGACTGATGTGTGCTCTGGAATGTGAGCGGTCCGGGGCAAGTGTGACTGTTCTAGACAAATCACTAAGCGGCAGGGAAGCCTCCTGGGCAGGCGGAGGGATCCTGTCACCACTGTATCCGTGGATGGAAAATCAGGCGGTTCAGGCCTTGTATCCGTGGAGCGCCAGACAATATGAATTTCTGGCCAGTGAGCTGCTTGATCAAACCGGTATCGATATCGAGTGGAATCGCTGTGGCATGCTTTACAGAGGCTTGAAATCAAAACACAGTGCCGAGCAGTTCCTGACTGCTCAATCCATCAGTTATGAATGGTTGGATTCAAGCCGGTTGCGACAGTTATATCACGGTCTTCAAGTTGATCATGAACCAGCATTGCTAGTGCCATCGATTGCCCAGCTCCGTAATCCGAGGTTACTCAAAGCACTCAAGCAATTGCTGGTTCAACGGCGCGTCAATTTACTGGAATATCAGAACATTTCGAAATTAAAGTTTAACGGAACTGGAACTAAAATCGCCTCTTTACAGAGTCAGGATAAGCATTTTCAAGCCGACACGATCATTGTTGCTGCTGGCGCCTGGTCGCCACAGCTGTTACCCGAAATCTCCACGAACCCTGGATTCAATATTCATCCGGTTAAAGGTCAGATGTTATTGTTCAAAACCAAACCTGGTGATATCACTTCAATAATCATTGAAGACAATCGGTATCTGATACCACGTAATGATGGTCATGTACTGGTAGGCAGTTCGGTCGAACAAACCCAGTATGAAAAAACCCGTACTGTAACAGCCAGGCGAGAACTCAAACAGTTTTTTTCCTATCTTTATCCAGGTTTTGGCAATTTGCCGGTTATCTCACACTGGGCCGGAATCCGGCCAGGATCGAATGGCACTCCGGTAATTTCACGCCATCCTGAACTGCACAATGTTTTTATCAATACCGGACATTTCCGTAACGGGCTAAACCTGGCGCCGGGTTCGGCACGACTCATGGTTGATTTGATCACAGGCAGAACGCCTGTCGTTCCACCTGATGCGTATCAACTGTAGAATAGTCGCTTTGTCGCGACACTCAATCAACGCCATCACCTCCAATCTGTGGCTTAAGCTGGTCCAGGTTGTCGTCATTATGTATAGAAATCAAGGAAAGATATGATAGGCACAGCAACGCTGACTCAATTCAATATTCACCAGCAACGAAACTATTCAGTGAAGCGCGGAGAATTAACCCTGTTACTGGATGATGTGGCTAGAGCATGCAAATCCATATCACACGCCGTCAATCAGGGTTCATTGACGGGCACTCTGGGCGCAGCAGAAACCGATAATGTCCAGGGTGAAGTACAAAAACAACTCGATGTCATCTGTGACGAAATTTTTACTGACGCATTGATATGGACAGGTCATCTGGCCGCAATGGCTTCCGAGGAAGTCGAGGAGGTCATAGAAATACCAAGCCGATTTCCAAAAGGCAAGTATTTGATCTGTTTCGATCCTCTCGACGGGTCATCGAATATCGATGTCAACTTGTCCGTCGGTACCATTTTTTCCATTTTGCGTTGCCCAGAAGGTATTGAAACGCCGCAAACCAAAGACTTCTTACAACCAGGTACGCAACAGGTGTGCGCGGGATTCTGTATTTACGGGCCTTCGACAATCCTTGTTTTAACATCCGGCAATGGTGTCAATGGATTTACCCTGGATCACGATGTTGGTGAATTTATCCTGACACATCCCGATATCAAAATACCCAAAGACACAGCAGAATTCGCCATCAATGTCTCCAATCAGCGCTACTGGGAAGCGCCGGTTCAACGTTATGTCGACGAATGCTTGAAAGGGATTGAAGGGGTGCGGGAAAAGAACTTCAATATGCGCTGGATAGCATCGATGGTCGCTGAAATCTATCGAATATTGACTCGCGGAGGCATTTTCATGTATCCGCTGGATAATAAAATTCCAAAAATGAAAGGCCGACTGAGATTGCTTTATGAAGCGAATCCCATGAGCTTTATTATCGAACAAGCCGGGGGCATGTCATCAACAGGTCGTCAGCGAATTATGGAAATCCAGCCCGACAGTATTCATCAAAGGGTCCCGGTGATCATGGGGTCGTATAACGAGGTTGAACGGGTTGTTTCGTATCATATGTAAGTGAAAACTCTTCATCAAAACTGACTACTTGTTGACTGTTTGTACGTGTCAATTGTTAGAAATCAGCATTTATGTGACATAATTTAACTGTTTATTAGATCTGCCTGAAATTTTTCGACATATTATCCATGAATTTTCTTCAAAACATATGAATACACAAACAGAAACTAACCCTACAAGTACCAAAACAGTAAAAAAAGTCTGCGTTATCGGGGCAGGGCCATCTGGTTTAATTGCAATTAAAGAGTTGCTAGATGAAGGTCACGAGGTGACATGTTTTGAAAAGCATGCACGATTGGGTGGGGTGTTTAATTACAAGGATTTTGAAGGTGGTATTTGTGATTCTACATTGTTAACGGTGTCAAATTACTTCATGGCTTATTCATGTTTTCCACCGACAGATGAGAAACGAAAATATTGGACTTTTCAGGAGTATATTGCATACCTGTGTGGTTTTGCCGAACATTTCAACCTTGAAAATCACATTTCCTTTAATAGAAAAACAGTCAGTGTAAAGCGACAGCATGATGGACTGTATGAAGTCATCGTCGAAGACAGTCAAGACCCGGAAAAAACTGAAACGCATTATTTCAACCATGTTGCTGTGTGTTCCGGGACTCATCAGATTCCACGCATGATTCACTTTAAAGATCAAGAGAGTTTTAAAGGACAAATTTATCATTCTGCAGATTTTAAAACGCCTGAAGAATTCAAGGGAAAACGGGTTTTATGTATCGGAATTGGAGAGTCTGGTGCCGATGTGACGCATCAGATATCACAGGTTGCCGATGAATGTATACTGTCAATCAGACAATATCAAACAGTTGTTGAGCGCTATCCATTTGGCCGAAAATTTCCAAATGATGCATTTACAAGTTACGCATTGTATTCAATACCAACTGTCGTGCAAAACTGGTTGGCTGATATGCAGTTGGCAGTAATGGAAAAGGTGTCCAAGGATAAAAAAGTTGTCGAGTATGCGCGTTGGAACCGGATTACAGGAAATCTGTTTAACCACTTTTTTACCAAAAATGAGGTGTTTTTTAAAAGTATTGTCGAAGGCAAGTTGAAAGTTAATACTTCAGGAATCGACCATTTTGAAGAAGACTGTGTGGTTTTTAACGATGGCAGCCAAATCATGGTTGACGCTGTTATGCTGAATACAGGTTATGTTGACCAGTTCCCTTTTGTCAAAGATGCCCAGGTTAATAATATACGATCTTTGTATAAACATATGATACACCCGGAACTGGGAACCGATGTCGTGTTCATAGGCTTTGCTCGTCCCGGTGTAGGGGGTGTTCCGGCGTGTTCAGAAATGCAAAGTCGTTATTTCGCTTTATTATGCAGCAATACCTTGCAATTACCCGGGGAATTTGAACTTGAGGCAATCACCCTGAAACATGCTGCATTTGAAGAATCTATCTATTTCAAAAATCCAAGGATAAAGTCATTGGTGCATTATTCAACATATATGCATGACTTTGCCCAACTCATCGGTTGTTCGCCGTGGCGTCTGCCAACTTTTTTGGATCCAAGATTGTTGTACAAGGTATGGTTTGGTTCTCAATTACCAAATGTCTATCGGCTTTATGGCCCACATCAAGATACTGAACAAGCTAAAAAAGTTATCTACAAACTGCCCATTGCGATTAATCCGTTTGAGCAATTGATTTATTTGTTATTAACCGGACTTTCTGCTGTTTTAACCAGAGTCGGGGTTATCAAATCGGATCCATCTTATTAAAGTTCTAAAAATTGACACTTAATTCCAGATAATAACTGCGACCATTCAATGGTAAGTCATCCTGAAGTGCTGGTGCCGGTACACCTGTCGGTGAGGGTTCACGGGCATTGGTGTTATCGAATATATTGCGTGCAGAGGCGGTTATATTAATCAGGTTGAACAGGTTTTTACGTTGCAGGGTTAAATCGACTGTTGCGTAATCATTTAAATCGGATCGGGTGTCACCGATTTCCCTGTTTCTGTCAGCGACCCAGTTAACCTGGTTTTGTAACAACCAATGGGGAAGGAAATTCCAGTTCAGTGCAAAATAGATTTGGTGTTTAGGAACACCGGCTACACGTTTATTGGTTTTATTGTTTTCGGAGTGCTGAACGGCGTAATTTCCGCTAACTCCCAGTTGATCCAGGATCTGCCAGTCAAATTCCAGCTCCAGCCCATAGCCTTGCTGATCACTGGCGTTTTGTGAAGTGGCTGTGGTTTCACCTTCGTCAGCAACGGGTTGAATCAAATCATCGACTTGATACCAAAACATATTCAACCCTGTTCGCAGTGACGACATCGGAACATAGTTGAATGCCAGTTCAACTGTATTGATGGTTTCAGGGTCCAGGTCAGAATTTCCCAGCAGTACCGGATTATTGATATTGCCTTGTTCGGCAAAACTTGGCGCACGGAAGGCACGACCGTAGAGCAGTTTGGTCGTGAGTTTGTCATTTACCGCCCAGCTTAAGCCGACTCTGGGGTTAATTGTATGACCGAAATCGGAATAATAGTCGTAACGTAAGCCTGCGGTAAGTAGCCAGTCTTCAGCGAATGTCCACTCATCCTGCAGCGAGAGCGACCAGATTGAGCGACTGGTATTTTCCAGGTAAATGAACGGAGTGTCACTCGTATTGGTTAAGCTGCCATCGACAACACCTTCAGTACCATCTATCACGCTTGGACCAAAGTTTTGTCTTGAATTGGTCTTGATTGTTTCATAACGGTACCCTCCCGCTACTCGAATTGAGTGTTTACTCAATCCTCTATATACACCGTATAGTTCAATTGAAGGAATCTGCTCTCTACGGTCTGGAGCCCCGATTACGCCATCAGGGAATTTGACTTGTATTTTTGAATTAAAATTAATATTTCCATCACTACCAATTGGTAAAATAGAATTTGGAGGAAAAACTCGAATAAGGGATTGAAAATTGGAATGCAGATAGCTTAAGTTTGCTCCCAGTAGCAGGTTGTCAAACCTGTCTTCCGTAGAAAGCTTGATATCGAGCAAATAATTTTCGCTATTTAATCGACCAATTGT
>JAHZJL010000299.1 GCA_022600935.1 Gammaproteobacteria bacterium | reverse complement strand
TGTCCCCATCGTCTAGAGGCCTAGGACACCGCCCTTTCACGGCGGTAACAGGGGTTCGAACCCCCTTGGGGACGCCATCTCTTGAAAAAGCCCTCAATTATGAGGGCTTTTTATTTCTGCAAATCAAAGTTTTCAAAACCTGTACAGATTCCAGTATCCACGTTTCCGTGGCTTAATAACCTGTTAAGCTATAGTGGGATCATCATAAGCTAGCGACTTGATGATTTGACGTATTTGCGTTATTAAAAACTCACTGGACTTGTGTGTTTGTAATATTCTCCTGGGTTGTAAATTCACCTTTTTCCCAAAAGCTTTTTTCACGGAACGGGCTGACTGCTTTAAATTGACCTTGTTGTGCTTGTTTGATCCAGTTTGCCGGAATGACAAAAAAATGAAGGTTGTCTTTATTTCTTGACATAAATGTTGCCAGACCAATTAATTGACCTTGTTGATTAAATACTCCACCACCACTGGCGCCTTGAAGAAAGCCGGTATTCACTTCAATAATATGGTCGCCTTGATAAAGGTGTAAGCCTTGCACGGTGCCTTGTAAAAAACGCATACCGAGCCCCAAAGGATATCCGAACAGTACAACCGGTTCACCAATAACGGGGTGATTATGTGGATTAAGAGTACTTGAGGGCAGGTCGAGATTCCGGGTTTTCAGAATGCAGACATCGTATCTCGATAATACCGATTGAGCGATAACAGGATAACGCTTTCCGGCTTTCAAGAGATGGGCATTAGAGGCGCGGCGCATCACATGACAATTGGTTGCAACCAGGTTGTGATCAACCACCACGCCGGAACCCAACTGAGTTTTATTGTTGCCGGAACTGGCAACCACTTTGATGACACTGGAGGATAATTGGAAATTGATTTCAGCAAATCCTGTTGCTGAATAGACTATCTCCACAGTCACAAACAACAATGCTGTTAACATTTTGATTCGGAACTTTGATTCAAGTGTGATTTGTATCATTATTTCTCACAGATTGAAGATGGTAAGTGTCATGTCAATTCTCAAAATAACTTGATTTTACATGAGTTGCACAGACAACAATTCAAACTAACAGGCTGTGTATTCATGACGGTTATAAGCAGGTTATTATTTTCAAAATAGTTTCAACTGAACACGTTTAAACAGTCGATACTGAATATCACTATCAACAAAAATAAGTGTTTTTCCGGTTTTTACTTATCATGTCTTTTTGAAAAATTGTGCCATATAAGTAAACAAAGTAGAATGTAATTGAATCGACGCCTGCTAACTGTTTTTGTACATTGTTTTACTATACCCGGATGCTGAAAAAGAAATGAGTATTCGGTACTGATTAATAGAAAAAAGACAGATCATGACATGATTCGCTATATCATCTATGGTTTAATCGGACTTGCATGTTTTATTTTACTGGCAATGTTCTGTATTGACAGGCACGCGGCAGCAATACAGTCGCGTACAGCTGATCGGGTCCGTGAATCGCTTAAAAAACAAGGTTTCGAATGGGTGGGTGTTAACGCTCATGGGCGTCGTGTTGTACTGACCGGTAAAACACATGATGATACAGATCGCCAGGCAGTGAAGGCTATAGTGTCAGGCATTTCTGGTGTTTCAGAGTTTGTTGATCAGATTAATGTTGCTGACAACCAAACCGCGACAGTCAAAGATGTGACACCGTATCGCACTGAATTTTCAATCAATAATAACAGGCTTGTCTTGCTTGGTGCAGTACCAGATCTGAACACAAAAAACAGATTGATTGCAATTGCTAATCAACGGTTTCCCAGTGACAGGATTGACGATCAAATGGTTGTTGCCAGAACTGCCCCGAGTCAATGGTCCACAGTTGCTGAATTTACGATCACTGAGTTGATTAAATTTAACAAGGGCTCTGTCGAGATTGAGGATACAACGGTTACAATTAAAGGCAGTACAGGTCAACAAACAGAAATTACGCATGGACGATCCGAAATCGAATCGAAGCTACCTGATCGTTTTGACCTGATTTACGATATTCAGGTTGAAAACCCGCAATTTCCAGATGAAAACAGGCAAAATTCTAATACAGAAGATCCGGGATCAGATAGCTATGTACCCCGGAAAAACAAATGCATTGAAAACTTAACCCAAATACAAAACCAGTTTGTTATACGTTTCCAGCCTGACAAATCTGGCCTCTCCATGCATCATCATCAATACCTGGATGATATATCAAAACAGCTTATTAATTGTTCTGATCTGAAAATTGAAATCAGTGGCCATACCGATTCCCAGGGAAGTGCTGAGTATAATAGACAACTGAGTTTGAAAAGGGCACAAGCTGTAATGGATTATTTACAACAAAACAGTGTCGATTCAAGTCAGCTGCTTGTCACCGGATATGGTGAAAACAAACCGGTTGCCAGTAATGATGATGAAAACGGACGCAAACAGAATCGACGTGTTGAATTTGACATTCAGGAGACTGGAAGATGAGCGAACTCATTCGAGAAATTCTTGTATGTTTACTGGTGGCTTTTTTATTAGGCGTATTTTTTGGCTGGGTGTTTCGAGCGATCAAAGCGAAATATGATGAGGAAGCGTTGACTAATCAACATGATCAGCGCATTTCTGATTTGAGTAAACGGCTTAAATCCAGGCGAGCCGAACGTCATGCCTTGCTGACTTCATTCAAGACTGATCCCAGTATGGCAACAGAAACCGGTTCAGAATTATCTGAACATGAGGCACACATTGAAGAATATTATATCGATGCCATAGAAGATATCGGATCAGAGCGCTGTAAAATTCTCAGAGAAAATGGGGTTTCAATGCTCAATGAATTTTTGATTCAATATGGCAACTCTAAGCGCTCAAGACAGGAGCTGGCTGGTTTGCTTGCAGCTGATTATCAACAGATTAATCAATGGATCAGTATTGCAGACTTAATGCGAGTTCAGGGGGTCGGGTATCAATATGCGCAATTATTGGAAGCTGCCGGTATTCGGTCCATTACAGAGTTATCTCAATATCGTTCCAATGAATTGTTAACGAAAATGAAACAGCAAAATAAAGATTCGCAAAACAATACAGTGATTGTAAAACTGCCGGATCAGTCCCAAATAAAATCCTGGATTGAAATCGCCAAATCCTTGTCGACAATGGTTTCATTGTAAACCTGAGACAACTAAATCCCAGAATAAATCATTCCAAATCAATTCCCGGTTATCCAGGCTGACTATTAGACAGTGCCCTGAAATTAAATCAAAGCAGCGTCAAGATGTTGCAAATTACTGCTCCAGAATTAAAAACATTATTGGATGAGGAGGATGCGCAATACATGTTGCTCGATGTTCGGGAACCTTATGAATTTGCCATTTGTAACATTAAAGGCAGTGTTCTGATGCCCATGCGTATGATTCCTGAGCAGCGTAAAACGCTTGACCCTGATCGCGAAATAGTTGTGATTTGTCATCACGGTATTCGCAGCGCTCATGTCATTGAATATCTGCAAAGTCACGGATTCAAGCATTTAATCAATCTTGAAGGTGGAATTGAGCAATGGCGTCAAATGGTGGATCCGTCGATGCCAGCGTATTAGAGCTTGATAAAAATAACATGACAGGCTTGAATCTTCACTTGAAGGACCAGGGGCAAACGCCCGGTTTGTATTGTGTATTGTGCTGATTTTTTGAAATACAGTAGCAATCATACATAGTGTTCTCTCCAAAAATCTGTAACAATTCACGACTGTTTTCACATGACGGCAATTTTGGATGAGCACAGTGCTCATCCATGCCACTTTTCAGCTGAATTAAAACATGATTCGTTTTCAACATTTGACCTTGCGCCGAGGGCCGACACCTTTATTCATTGATGCAACTCTGCAATTGCATCAGGGTTGGCAAATCGGATTAACCGGACGCAATGGCACGGGTAAATCCAGTTTGCTGGCTTTGCTTCTGGGTCAGCTACACCTGGACACCGGCGAATTATCAATGCCCGGAAACCAGGTTATTGCACATGTTGCTCAGGAAACTGATCCCTTGCCTCAGGCAGCGATTGATTTCGTTATCGATGGAGATTATGAGCTGCGACAACTGGAGCATGCTATCCAGAAGGCAGAGCTTGATGATGATGGAGAACGCCTGGGCGTCTTACATGGCGAACTGGGAGCAATTGACGGCTATACAGCAAAAACGCGTGCCGCACGTCTACTGGATGGCCTGGGTATTGGCAATTCAGCTGTTCAGCAACCGGTGAGTGAGTTTTCCGGTGGATTCAGAATGCGTTTGAATCTGGCGAGGGCACTGATGTGTCGGTCTGATTTGTTATTGCTGGATGAGCCTACCAATCACCTGGATCTGGATGCAATACTGTGGCTGGAGCAATGGTTGAAAAGCTATCAAGGCACCTTGATTCTGATTTCGCATGATCGGGATTTTCTGGATAACACGATTAATGCAGTTCTGAATATCGAAGCGGGAAAACTGACCTTGTATCGTGGAACCTATTCAGATTTTGAGCGCCAACGGGCGGCAAAACTCGAGCAACAACAGGCTATGTATGTCAAACAACAGCGTGAACGCGATCATATCCAATCCTTTGTTGAACGATTTCGCGCCAAGGCTACCAAAGCACGGCAAGCCCAGAGTCGTCTCAAGGCGCTGGAGCGCATGCAATTGATTACAGCAGCGCATATTGATTCACCGTTTGAATTCCAGTTCAAGCAACCGGAACACATCCCCAACCCATTACTTGGCTTGTCTCAGGTTGTCGCCGGATATGATCAAACAGTCGTCATCGATACACTGAACTTGACCATACAGCCGGGAACCCGTGTAGCGTTAATTGGTCCGAACGGTGCAGGCAAATCCACCTTGATTCGGGTTTTGGCCGGGCGTCAATTACCTTTGAATGGGCAATATAAACCCGCCGATGGTTTGAATATCGGTTATTTTGCACAACATACGCTTGAACAATTGGACCACGCGGCAACTCCAGTGCAGCATATACTTCGTTTGAATAATGAAATACGTGAACAGGATGCGCGTGATTATTTGGGTGGATTCGGTTTTCAGGGCGACCAGGCAATGGAGCCCTGTGCAGATTTTTCGGGAGGTGAAAAAGCCAGGCTGGTGCTTGCTTTGCTTATCTGGCAACGTCCAAATCTGTTGTTACTGGATGAGCCGACCAATCATCTCGACCTTGAGATGCGTCATGCATTGACTCTGGCCTTGCAGGATTTTCAGGGTGCAATCATCGTCGTCTCGCACGACCGACATTTATTGCGTTCTGTTACAGATGAATTATGGCTTGTCGCTGATCGGCAGGTTAAACCATACGATGGTGATCTTGATGACTATGCAGACTGGTTGCAGGCCTATCGTGCGCAGCAAAAGAAACTGGAACCTGGACACGAAACAACGGAGACTCTTATTAGTGATAATAAGAGCACTGTTAAGTTGGTTGATCGTAAACAACAACGCCAGCAACAGGCAGCATTGAGAAAACGCTTGCAACCTTTGACCAACAGATCCAGGCAGCTCGAGAAAAAACTCGACAGATTGTCTGTACGTAAACAGGAAATTGAACAATTGTTAGCTGATGCATCAATGTATGAATCTGACCGCCAGGAAGAACTAAAACATTATCTGGCAGAACAAACGCAAATCAGCAACGATCTTGAGTTGATCGAAACTGAATGGTTGACCATCTCCGAACAACTTGAGGAACTGAACAATGAAGGATGACGAGGCCAGGCATGATTATTATCAGCTCAGTCCTGATGTTATCCTCAATGCTGTTGAATCCAAAGGTTATGCGTGCAACGGTCAATTGCTGGCGCTCAACAGCTATGAAAACCGTGTTTATCAGGTCGGTATCCACGACCAGGAGCCAGTGATCGCAAAATTCTACAGGCCACAACGCTGGTCTGATGCTGCAATAGAGGAGGAGCTGGCGTTTTCAACGGAATTATGTGCGCATGAAATACCTGTAATAGCACCACTTCCCGATGAACAGAACACATGTTTGTTCGAATATCAGGATTTTCGCTTTGCATTGTTTCCACGTTACGGTGGATATTCACCTCAACTCGACAACGAAGAACATTTGAAGCAACTCGGACGACTGATTGCCAGAATTCA
>JAHZJL010000298.1 GCA_022600935.1 Gammaproteobacteria bacterium | reverse complement strand
CTGTTGCCACTATTATTGGTATCAGTGCCGCGTTTGTTGTCAATCATCAGCTGACTATCGGTGATTTAACCGTATTTGTCGCCTATATGGTGCAGTTGCTCAAGCCGGTGGAAAAAATCAACGAACTGGCTTCTGCAGTGAGCAGCGGTTTCAGCAGGGCGGAAATGTTATTTGAATTGTTTCAGCAAAGGCCAGCAGTTCAGGATTCTCCAAGCGCGACAAATGTGCAGCTTAGCCGGGGGTTGATTGAATTCAAAGCGGTTGGTTTTGCCTATCCGGGAAAGGCTGAAGATGATTCAGTGTTGAGAGGCATCAGTTTTCAGCTCAAACCTGGACAGATGACTATTCTTTCTGGAGCCAGTGGAAGTGGCAAGAGTACCCTGATCAACGTGTTATTGAAACAGCTTGTGCCAGACACAGGTGTGATTACACTCGATGGGCACAATTATTCAGCAATGACGACACAATCAATTCGTTCCCGGTTTGCTGTACTGCCTCAACATCATCATTTGTTCTCGGGTCGTTTGAGTGATTCGCTGTGGCTCAATTCAAAAACAATAGCAGATTCTGCAATCTGGGAAGCACTTGCCAAAGTTGATATGGAAGCCGCCATCAGGCAATTACCTGATGGGCTGAATACCGTATTGACTGAAGACGGGCTGAATTTTTCCGGTGGCCAGAGAGCGAGATTGTGTCTGGCCAGGGCATTGTTGCTGGAACGAGCCATTCTGGTGTTGGACGAACCACTCGCCAATATCGACACGCAATCACAGCTGATTATCGTTGATGCATTGATGCAGATACGCAAAACCACAACGTGTTTAATTGTTTCTCACCAACCCGTTTTGTATCAGCAAGCCGATCAATTACTCACACTGGAACACGGCAGGCTGGTGAATAACACCATTCAAGATGAATCCAGAGCATGCGCCAATTTATGACAAAACATGATATGGGGGTCGCTTCCAACCCGAGCGCTCATTATCGCTATCGAGAACAATTACAGATTGTGTCTTCAAGTGATTGGGCTGTGAATGTGATCAATAATCTGATTAGCGCAGATCATCGTTGTCAACAATCAGATGAGTGGAAAACAGTCTGGTCACGATTTTCACCAGACTTGCGGGAACAGCCGTATTGTTCGTTGTTACTGCAACGGCAAAATTGCTCCTGGTGTATGCGTCTGATTGAGATTTCACAGCATAAGCCAACTGTTGTTGACAGACAACACAGGTTTGAGGACAGGCTTCTGGGATGGGTAAAAATCAGTTGTTTTCCCGATGATCCAGTGTTGCTCGATTTGCCGGTAATCCTTGAACAGTACAAAAACAGGATGGAAGTTATCCGCTATCGCCCTCGTAAACGTTGCACATTTCGTTGCCAGAATTTGCATGATGGCCAGGATCAGTTTGGAAAAATGTTTGCTGACAATCGTGGATACCGGATTTATCGGGACAATATTGCGCTATGGTGCAAAGGAGCCAATGGAGAGTTGGGTTTTCAAGTGGCAAGACCACTGTCCTGGGATCCGCGTTATAACACACTGTGGCAATCACAAATCCAGGGTCAGCCATTGGTTAAGCGACTCTGCAGTCGTGCCGGGGTTAACATTGCCCAGGATATCGGTCAGGCTGCAGCAAGCCTGACAACAAGCAACATTAAACCGTCAATGGTATTTGATGCCGCTGCGCAAATGCGGCGAACAACAAAGTACGCAAAAACACTGGAAGCACTGATTCCAGAATCAGGTTCTGAAATCACCGTACTGCTTGAAAAACTAAAAACAATCCATAGCAACACAAATACAATCATTGGGTTGAAACCGATTCACGGCGCCCCACATGCGCATCAATGGCTGGATTGTGGAGATAGTCTGGGATTGGTTGATTTCGACCGCTTCGGTCTGGGGCACCCGGAACTGGACGCAGCGACTTTTATTGGGGAAATGGATTTTGAAGACCGCAACGTCGTGCCGGTTGAAGCGATCAACAGTGCTTTTTTGGATGCGTACCAGGCGATTAACGGAACGCTGAACCATCATCTTTTACAAGCGTATCGAAGCCATAAAAGACTGGCAAAGGCATTGAAAGCGGCTCAATCAATTCGCTTGAATGGTGACAGAAAAGCCAGAAAGCATTTGTTTTTCGCACAGCAGGCGTTACAGGAGAGTTTAATGTGAAGAGTCAACATTGCATCCTTTTTTATTGTCAGCATTCCCTGGGCATGGGGCATTTGATCAGGGCGTTGACTCTGGCCAGCGACTTATCCAGATCGTTTCGGGTTGTTTTTCTTAACGGCGGCCGCTTGCCAGACTCGGTTCAGATACCGGACAGCCTGCAATTGATTGATTTACCGTCACTGGAGATGGACGCTGACAGCAAGTTAGTGAACACGCAAAGCCCGGATTCAATCGAACGAGTCAAACAAACACGCAAAGATTGTATTCAAACAGCGTTGAAAACAGAGAAGCCAGATGTCATTTTGGTTGAACTGTTTCCTTTCGGGCGCAAGAAATTTGCTTTTGAGTTGCTGCCCTTGTTACGCGAAGCAAAAAAACAGCTCCCGAAGCCAGTTGTTGTATGCAGTTTGAGAGATATTCTGGTGACTCAGCGGGACAACCAACAATACTATGATGACCGGGCACGATGGCTTGCAGACCGGTATTTTGATGCAGTTCTTGTACACTCGGATCCGGTCTTTTCCCGTTTGGACGAGTCATTCAAACCGCAAAAACCGTTAAAAACGCCTGTGTTTTACACAGGTTTTATTACTCGTGAACCAGTGAATGGTTCAAATCCAGCAAACAGCGATACCAAACATATCATTGTCTCAGCGGGTGGCGGTATAGTTGGTAGTCGTTTGTTTCGTAGTGTTATTGCTGCGTACCCTTATATTCAGAAACAGCAGCGTGTACAGATCACTATCGTTGCTGGCCCATTCCTGCCTGAATCAGAGTGGGATTTTTTGCAAAAGCAACAACAAACGCTTGATTACTTGACACTCATGCGTTCTGTGCCTGACTTGCGATTATTGCTGCAGGACGCCAGCGCCTCGATCAGTCAATGTGGTTACAACACGACACTGGATTTATTGCAATGTGGCATTCCTTCGTTAGTCGTTCCATTTTCCCGGGAAGGAGAGAACGAACAGCAACGCAGGGCAGAGCAGTTGGCTGAATACGGGTTGGTCAAGCAGATTGCAGAGCCTGAGTTGCATGCAGAAACGCTTGCTGCAAAGGTACTTGAGTTATTGCAGTTTAAACCTGTGAAACATCGATTCCAGCTCGACGGAGTGTCCGTGACAAAGCAGGTGATAGCAGACGTGCTGGCAAAGCAGTTAACTGGAGTCAAGCATGGCAATGTGGCTTGATCCTGTTCATCAGGTTCTGGACAACAAATCCACTGTTGTTCAATGTTATTTTCGTGACGATGATATCGGTTGGGATAACTCCAGATTGTTTGAAATGCTGAATATCTTTCGCAGATACCATGTCCCCATTGATCTTGCCGTCATTCCCTCTTGTGTGTCCAGCGAACTTGCGAAACAGCTGATTGCTCGTGTCGACAATGAACACCAGAGAATCGGCTTTCATCAACATGGTTATCGTCATGCCAACCATCAGATGACTGGACGCAAGTCTGAATTTGGTGATGAACGGTCATTACACGATCAACTAGAAGATATTGAAAACGGTTGTTTGATTTTAAAAGCCTGTTTTCATGAATATCTGCAACCAATATTTACACCACCCTGGAATCGCTGTTCCAAGCAAACTTTGAGTGCGCTTGAAACGCTGGGCTTCAAAATATTATCCAGGGATATCAGTGCAACACTGCTTGATACAGAGTCAATTCGGGAAATTCCTGTCCATCTGGACTGGTTTGCCAAACATAAGGGAACGCGACTTGATTTCAACCATTTGGGAGAGCAATTAGCTTCCTTTTTCCACCAATATAATTCAGTCGGTGTTATGTTGCATCACCAGCTTATGGATCATAAAGAGCGATTGAGACTGGCAGAGCTTTTGAATATGTTTGCTTGTCACAGTCGAGTCGAGTTTATCCTGATGCAGGAAACCCTTGAATGATTGGAGTGAAACGGTGTTTCAGTCAGCTTGTGATGTATTTTCTGATAGTTGCAAGCTGGCCAATAGCTGTGTTTGGAAGCGATTTGGACAATAACAGAGTCAAAATCTCCTGCCTCTGGAATGGACAGACACTTGATGCCTATAAAGTAAAAATGCGGTTTTCTCGCAAGAATCCAAAATATGGACTTGTCAGTGGACATATCGATGTGTTGTTGCTTGAAAACAATCGATTACAGATTGGCCCATATCAGATCGCCTGGAACAAACTGACTCAATTCAAAACTCTCGAAGCAGTTGATCTGGTTGTTGGCAATACAGTAAAAGTCGCGGTACATTTAAATGACGAAGGCGATTTGATAGCTGATCGGTTTGAGCCGGGACCTTCGGATTTAAAAAAGAATGAAATTCAGATGATCGGCAATCTGAATGTATTGCGAACCTTGCCAGATGGTACGGTAAAGGCAATGATTCTGGGTCAGGAACTCAATATCCCTGAACGGTTTACCAATCTTTCACTGCGTCTGACCCGGCGACAGGATGATCGTCGCCCTGAAGATCAATTGTCTTTGGAGCTGTTTGATCGTCAACTGGTGATCGGTGGGGAGATTGGCATGACGCCTCGATTCAGAAAAGATTTAAGACTCGATCGGCGTCGTGATGATGACCGTCTCAGGGTGGATCTGAGTTTTCAGCTTGAATTGTTTTACCGGTTGTCAAGAAACCTGTTTGTCTTTACCGAGATGAGTGGTGATAGCGATCGGGAGTTATATCGGGAAGGAGGTGCCGACCACACGTTTTCACGACGCTTGCAGCGCGGTGAAACCTGGTTGTTCTGGGGAAATATCAATGACAGCGGGTTTAGTTTTCAGGTCGGCCGACAGAATTTCCAGGATGCCCGGGAATGGTGGTGGGATGAGAATATTGATTCTGTTCGGCTGTATTATAACCAGCCCTTTTTTCATTCGGAAACGGCTGTCGGTCAGCGCATGGCTGTTGATAACACTGGTGAAAGTCGAATTGATCCCAATGAGAAAAAAGTATTGAAGGTTATCCATTACACCAATTGGCAATGGGCGGCTAAACAATCATTGTCAGTGTTTTTCTTTCACAGACATGATTTATCAGGTAAGGGGCAGATTGATGATCTGCTGAAAGAAAGCCGGCTTGATTTTGCAGATTCCAGATTGACCTGGTTCGGATTGCGCTCATTGGGATATCTGGATTTTGACGATTTTGGAGAAACAGATTACTGGATCGATACTGCGTTTGTAACAGGCAAGGAGACAGGTTATGACTTTGATGAGGTTGATGAGAATCTGTTACGTGTCGAATCCGTCAGTCGTCGACATATCCAGGGTTGGGCGATTGATACCGGAATTACCTGGGAAACTGGATTACCGATGCAGCCGAGTCTGACTTTCGGATATGCGTTCGGCTCGAAAGAATTTCGTCAGACCGGATTGCATGACAACAATAACCGTTTTAACGGTGTTGACCGGTTTCGATATTATGGTGAATTGTTCAGGCCGGAGCTGTCCAATTTGCATATTTGGACCGCGTCAGTCGGTTTGCCTCTGCTGAAAAACAGTTCACTAGAATTTCTTTATCATTATTATCACCAGGTCAACGAACAAGCTTTTATTCGTGACTCACGTATATCAGCAGATTTAACGGGAACTTCAGGTTCAATCGGGCATGAATGGGATATGGTGATCGGCCTGGAGGAATGGCAGCATTTAGAGCTTGAATTTGTCGCAGCCATGTTCAGATCTGGCTCAGCTTACGGTGAATTATCCGGAAATTATGCGTTTAACGTTTTGCTGAAGGCAAATTACAACTTCTAAACGTTCTTGCTTATAGAGTTCTTTACAGGCAAGCGGCAATGTACCCGGTGCGCCTTGAAGGAAATGATGGACTGGTATTCAAAAGGTTTCTCGTATGAATTATCTGGACAATCAACACAGACTGCATCTCGAGCAGGTCAGTCATTGTCGAGGTCGAACAATTGCTTTGTTTCCGGGAGCGTTCAGACCCCCTCATCGAGCGCACTATAATACTGTGGCAGAGCTTGTTTCCCAAAAGTCTATCGATGAAATTGTCATTATTGTCGCCAATCGAAACCGACATATTCCCGGTACCACTAAATTGCTTGATGCCAATCTTGCATTGAAAATCTGGGCCATGTATCTGGATAAATCGCCACTGGATTGTTCAAGAGTCAGAGTGGAATTAGCAAAAAACAGTGCCGTTAAACATGCCATTCAATATTTTGAGCGTGTCGGTTGCAACGATCGATTGATTTTTTTTGCCGGTCAAAAAGATCTGGATAACGGTAACGGACGATTCAGCGGGATTGATGCGTTGTCTGGTTCCAAAGGCATTCCAGCCTCTGTCTATCCGACTCCGGTTCCCGCGCTGGAAGGTGGGGCAACAAAACTGCGGAATTTACTGGCATCCGGACAAACTGCCAGAACCGGGTTTATCCAATGTCTTCCGGATCATCTGTCACCCGGGCAGGCAAATGAAATCTGGACGTTATGCAAACACTCAATGCATGATGTCAGTGAGATTCTTTGCGCCAACATTCGATCAATATTGAGTGAGTATGGTTACAACATTATCGATCAAATCGAAGCTGTCAATTCGTCAAAAAAGAATCCGGTTTTTCGAGCGCAATTGCAATCCGGGACAACGCTTATCGTAAAATCTGCAAAAGACTCGGTTAAGGCCGATCAATTGAGCAATGGCGACACACTAAAACCAAAACTCCGCTTGCATGCAGAAAAACGCATGATCAGGCATCTTTCCCGACTCAAGCAAAACCTGGTCATACTCCCCGATATCATTTTCTTTGACAACCAGACCAAAACCCTGGCATTGCGAGAAAACTGTATGCCAGAGCAATCACTTGATATTGCTTATGACCGCAATAAAGTCGATTTGTCAGTCATCGAAAACGTAACCCGGTTTCTGGCCTTTTGTCATACGACGCGAATACTGCCAGAACCTGTTTGGGGAAGCCAAAAGGCTGAGTTAAGTCATTGGAAAACCATTCTGGAATTACGAACGACAGGTTTGTACAGGTTGGCAAACCACAACGGGATACAATTACCCTCGTTTTTTCTGGAACATCTGCAAGCGCTCAAGGATTTGAGTCTAAAAGCCACTCATGAAGCAGTATTCCACCTTGATTGCTGTCCGAAAAACATCTTGACTGACGACGCACAGATTGAAGTCGTCAGTTTTGAATCAAGTTCAACAACAGGGGATCCTGCGTGTGATTTTGGCTATTTTCTCGGACATCTTGTTTGGCGAGATATGCTGTATTCTAAAAACGTTGATTTTAAGGTTGCATTGGAACTTTCAATAACGACTTATCAAGAAGAACCCTTAATACAGTGGCGTTTAATTTCTCCACGAATTGCTGCATTCTGCGGGTCAACAATTCTACTTCAAACCATTAAAAACTTTGAAAACCTGAGCTCAGAAACGTATTGTCGGTGTGTAAATAAAGCATCATTCCTGCTTACAAAAGACGTTGAAAACACCATGAGTAAGGGTGACATAAAAAGATTATTTTTTTCTTAGAAGCTGTCTGGTAAAAAAAATGTCCAAGCGAAAAGTTCCTGATAGGATTCAAATTCTAAATTACGGCTCTATTTAAAAACTGATGAGCCGAATTGCCGATTCCCCAGGATTGTTATAAAAATATCCAAATTGCGTGAGCAGGTCGTTCAGCAGATTTTGATTACGCAACAAGCTTGCCGATAGCGTTGAGTTTTTCACTTAATTCGGTTGTGCTCATGGTTTCAAACGGCAGAGCAAGCATTGCCTTAACCCTCAATTCAAGTGTGTTGAAGGTTTGATCAAATGCATTGATTATTTCGTGTTCTGTACCGTCAAGATGACCAGGGTCCGCAACTCCCCAATGCGCACGAACAGCCGAATTTAAATAAACCGGGCAGGATTCGCCTGCAGCGTTATCACAAACTGTAATTACAATATCCATGGGTTGCTCTTCAAAATCATTCCATGATTGACTTTGATAACCTTCTGTAGGTAAACCGTGCCGTTTCAAGGTTGCCAATGCCCCTTGGTTAATTCGACCAATCGGATGACTGCCTGCAGAAAAAGCTTTAATTCTGCCTTTACCAAGGTTGTTAAACAGAGCCTCTCCCATTACACTTCGACACGAATTACCGGTACATATCACAAAAACAGTTTTCATAAGCAGGTATTCTTAGGGTTAAAAACAGCCTATTGTAACTAAACCATTGTGTTAAAACCATGACAGTGATCCATAGAAAATTGAATGTGATTTATCGTCAACAAAGGGCATTGTCAGTGCATCGCGTATCAAGTACACTGTCACCCGAATCATTCCATATATTCGCCTGGCCCCGGTAGCTCAGCTGGATAGAGCGTCCCCCTCCTAAGGGGAAAGTCAGGGGTTCGACTCCCTTCCGGGGCGCCATGAAATCAATAAGTTATGAATTTTATCAATGATGTGTTCATGAAATTGTCCCATTTTTGTCCCATTGATGATAAAAAATACTGTTGCGCATTAAACCTTTGAACTGAATTAGTAATCATAAAGTCACAGATAAAAAAACCAGCATAGAAGCTGGTTTAATAAGTTAGTTTCAAGGTGTTTTTCTAAAGGGTTTGATCTAATTCTTTAATACGCTGTTTTAGTTTTTCTTTCTCTAATTCTTGAAGTCGTTGTCGTAAACTTTCAATGCTTTCACTGTCTTTGATTGGCTTTTCTTGGTTTTTGAAGCGTTCCTCTTGAGATTTTCGGTAACGAAGTAG
>JAHZJL010000297.1 GCA_022600935.1 Gammaproteobacteria bacterium | reverse complement strand
TGGTGTAGCTGGTGAAAGTCCAATCTTTGCTCTGGCTCGAAAGTTGGTTTTGGCAGGGAGAATGAATCATAGGTGTGCGTTTTCAACGTGTATTCTCCGTATCATATTCTACCTGTATATTAAAATTACTCTAATTATCAAAAAGATAGGGAAACTGGTAGACTCTGTTGTATGGACGTAGCCTGGCCGCTATAACAGCCTATAGAGGGCGTTATCTAATAAACCACAGGCTTAGCCGGTGGTAACTTAATTCAATGTACTGTCGCTACAATGATAAGCCAGGGATGAAATTCATTCAGGTTCTTTTTTTGATGGTGAATTAGCCATCACTGAGGGCCAACTGCCAACTCTGGAGTTATCCAGTTAGAGCTCCAGATTTTCTGGTTGTGGCTGTAAAACAGGCCATCATCAAACAATACAGCCCGGTTGGTACCAACGCTTGAGTCTTGGAATTGTTGACTGCTATCAGGTTGTCCGGATTTGATTTCTCCGATGTGTTTAAATGAAGGGTCTGCCGCTGTTGGATCCACTTCGAACAAAAACAATCCAGTATGTGACCAATCTTTAAAGGCTGTCGGATCGGTGATCGTTAGTGATGGAAATGTTTCGCCGATGATGCTAACCGGGATGGTGAATTTGAACGGTTGTTGTAATGGCTGGCTTGCGGGCAGGAACGAGAAGGCATGGATATCGTAGAGCAGATCTGATTCACTGCCACGCTCACCAATAACGACAGTATCCAGTTCTTTTGCGGCACCGGTGCTGGATACATCGAACAATCCAAGCCGTATACCCTGGAACCAGGCAAATCGTCCGTCACCACGACCTTCAGCAGGTGAGGTGTGTTTACCGACACCGAGCAACAGATTTTCGTTTATAGGGTGAAGATAATCGGAATATCCAGGAATTTCCAGTTCACCTTCAATTTTTGGATCAAACATGTCAGATAAATCGACTGTAATCAGTGGATCAATTTTGAGAAATGTCACAATGAACAAGCGATCATTGACATAACGGGTGGCATGCAGTTGTTCGTTCGGTTTACCAATTCGCTGCGGGCGTTGCTGATTTGGTAAATGAGAGACTTCCAGCAGATTGCCATCCTGGTTCTCCTGCAAAATTGTCACGCGATGCTCACCCATCTCACCCCATTGGCCGGTTGTGACCACACGCAGGGTATCCTCGTTTTCACTGAAGCGAAACCGACGCAGATCATCATTGCCGGTTAATAATCCTTCAACTGATCCCGAACCGGAATATTCTGGTTGCTCGGCGGTTAATTTAATTTTATGAATCTGGGTTGTGTGTCGAGGAATAAAAATCTCGACATCTTCTGGTGGCGGTGTGCCATTGCGGACGGCATTCAGTATCCCGATTGATTTCTCATAACCATAAATAGAAGTCGCTATATAAAGCGCTTTTTTGGAAACATAAACTGTGTCTGAACTACCGACAAGAGTTGTGGTTTGCGGCAGACTGTCAGGATTGCTCAAATCAAAGCGGCTGATAGTCAGTAAATCCGAGCTGTGAAATGGCTCGGGTAACGTCGGCAGAAATGTTTGTTGGGTGTTAATCAGAGGTGCGCTTAGCCCTGTTTGTTGTCCATTGGTAATTGTGACAGTTGGCAATAAATCGGACAGTTTGGCCTGGTCAATCACTACGTTAATATTTTGCTCTCTCAGTTCAGGAGTTTGTTCTGCAGGGTCAAGCAAGGGCTGGATATCTGGGACGAACCGAGTGACCACATATAGTGCTTCATCAATCAGACGACTGGCTAATAATGTACCATCGATAGTTAAGGTTTTAAGCAATTGTGGATTGGAAGGCGTACTGACGTTAAACAAACTGATTTTCGTTTCCTGATTCATCCAGTACCAAGGGTAATACCACAGATCCAGTGGTGCCAGTGGTGCAATAGCAAAATCGACAGGTTGGGCATTTTTGAAGTCGCTGCGAATGGTTGTTAATAAATCAGGTCGATTCTGACCTCGGTCGCTCAGCAAGTATAATCCGTTTAACCTGGAATTTTCAGATTCAGCTTCAATGCTCGCTTGCGGTACGGCTCGATAAGGGTTTCTGAACATCTGCAAGATTCGAATCTGCTTGTTAACAGGGTCGCCAACATACATAAAGTTGCCATCTGATTTGATGAAGTCCGCTTCATGGACACCGCTTTCCTGGATGTTTGTTGTTGAGAAACTGTTGTTGGTGTCTGTGGATGGCGCAGGAGAAAAGGCAATTGGAATGCCGGGGCTGAAGGCAACTTCAAACGTCGAGAAACCAGGCGTTGCTTTCAAGCCTTGTTTGATAAATGCTTCCAACTCGACATCTGAGTTGAAACGCGTCAGGTTGGCTGCGGATGATGATGGCGGTGGTTGTTCTCCAGGAACACATTGGTTGTTCGAACACACCGGGAATGATGGCGTAACCACAGCGCAATCGGAGACTGCACCGTCTATTTCATTCTGGAGCCGCTGTAATTCATTATAATCGGTCACTTCAGTCGTTAACCCTGATTCATCGGTCTGGCGGTTTGAAAAGACCAGATACGACCAGGGTCCTCCACACGGTTTTGACCCGAAGGCAATTTCCTTGCATTGGGCAGTAGAGTCACAGCGCTTATCTGACGTTAACTGATTGATGACTTGTTGCTTTTGGTTGAGCGCTTCACTGAAATCAGTTTTTGCGCGTAACACGGCATTATCATTGCCAATATCACTGACCAGCTGGCTGAGCAGCACTGGTCCAACCTTGATCAAATGCAAGTGCTCAAGTAAATGAAAGACTTCTTGATCGGAAGTCTGATCTTCTTCCAGCCTTAACTGATAACCAGGCATGACCGTCAACCATTGATGGTTAATCTGCATCGGATTGTTGAGAGTCGGTAGTTTGATGTCAATGCCATCGGTGGGTGAAAAACTGTCCGAGCTGCTGGCGATGGCAAGAAAAGCGAGAACCTCAGTCACATGGCCGGAGAATTTTTTGGAATCCTGTTCGACAAGCTGAACCTGCATCGAAGTTTGGGTGATATTGCGCACACGCACACTGACACCATCACCACCATTCGCTGTTTGGAGCGACGTTATGACTTGTGGCGGAGTGCTGAACATGCCGCTAAAGTTGATTGTGTGCCATTGCTCAGTTCCCGAAACCTGCGCAGTGCCAACTTCGATCTGGTTGTTCTCGAACCGCCAATATCCAGTTGTCGTTGTGATCAGGTGGATCAGTTCATCGACATGGACACCATTATGATTAGTCCATTCTCCAAATCGTCCTTCATAACTGGATACGCCTTTACGCAATCTGACTACGCCCCGGTCACTTCCAACGCTTGAAGGCGCGGAATAAAACACGACTGTATCCGGGTTATCGATTGGTATCGAAAGTGATTTCCATTGATGATTAATCATGGCAACCGATGTTTTTGCCGAAAATGACTCACTATTGATCTTCTTGAAGTCGCTGATCAGGTAAGACACTTCATCATCTGCTGCCAATTCGATGAAGTCGATACCAATCTGGGACGGAAATCCATATTTGAGGTCGTAGTCCACAGTAATCTTGTCAGCATTGTTATCAATTCCGTCCAGGATTATCTGAAACAGGCTGTCTACTGTTTGATCAAATCTTGCAGCTGGTTTTTCATCGCATAATGGCTCAGGACGTATAAACTGGAACTTGCTGCAATCGTAACGACTGTCGATAACTTGATTATTATTCACTGTGAATATAATCGGTAACGTATCTGACAGTGGACAAAAACAGGTTTTCTGAACCGTGAACTGGTAACGGTTAATGCCAGACTGTTGCCATTTTTGCTGGTTTTCCTGAAGTGTTTGTTGTACGTTACTTGAATTGTCAGCAATCCCGGCCTTGGTTACATTCTGGGTTGTGAATATAATCAGCAACACGATGGCACCGAGTAATGGCGAAATGCGGTATTGATTCAGGAAACTGGTTTTCATAGGAGACCTCGATGAAATTCAAGCAATGTCTGTTTTGCCTTGTCAGGATGCAAATAATTCAATCGTTTGAATGAAACTCAGGTATTAAATTTTACCTGGAAAACATGTATTGGAACGGTATATGCGTTTGGCATGATAAGTGCTGTAAGTACTAATATTGAAGAGTTAATCATTGTCAGTAATGTACACTTGTCAGTTTTAAATTCCAATAAAAAAATGCGTGTCATGAAAACTTACATAATCGTCGACAGGGTGCCCAGTTTAATATAAATTTTGCTGTCATAAAGTGTACTTATATCTCACAATCAGTTGTTAACAGTTCAATACTATCTGCTAAGTAATGATTCTCTCTGATTACTGAATTTGACTGTTTTGGGTTGACACGCATTCAACAAACCTGTTGTTTCAAGAATCATGCTTCTTAATACACAATTTAGCTGTTAGTTCGTACGTTTTAATCTAAAACCTGATGTTTAAGAGTATAAAGTGTTGCAACAGTTTATTCTGTTAACAGACTGTATTGAATTTGTAATCAATTGTATCCGTGGCACCTGAAAAGGCTGCATCGGTCTTTACCTGTAACGGACTGCAAACATAAACGTAAAGGTTTGCAAACATCCTGATTTTGAGACCAGATTCATTGCAAATATACCGACTCCTCAGATCACATTAATTGCAAATCAGCGCACTTTCGTTGCAAACAGCCGCCAGAATTCACATTAACTGCCAATGATGCATCAGAGTGGAATTCCAATCACCAGGAGACTATTTTGTAACTCCTTCGTTCGCGCTGGTGTCAAATTGCCATTCAGAAATGAACGGATTTCAGTCGGTTTGGTATCGAGTAGTTCTGCTAATGTTTTGATATTATAACCATGTCGGGTTAATACTGGCTCCATGGCATTGATGTCTTTTGCCATAATGGCATCTCAATTCTGTTTCGATCGGTTTTTGCCCGATGGGATATTCCTCCTCAAATGCTAATGTCAGATGCTGTTCAATTTGTAGAGGCGTCGATAATCGTTCGGCTAAGTAGTCCAG
>JAHZJL010000296.1 GCA_022600935.1 Gammaproteobacteria bacterium | reverse complement strand
TTATTCGACGAGTATCCAGAGTCCAGGAAATAAAGACTCAATCGATTGATTGATCACTCACAGGAGAAAATGATGACTATCAAAAATGTTTTTACAACACTGATTTCATGCTCAGCAATGACGCTGACATTGGGGGTGACAACTGCCAATGCATCCAGTCACATGGATGCGCCATTGATTACGTTTGACGATGCAGCCAATACCACTGATGTTTATGCATTTGTCAGTGAAAACAACGGCAAACGATATCTGACTACAGCGTTAGCTGTCTATCCATTTGAGGAACCTGGTATCGGACCCAACAAATACAATTTTGACGATAACGTTTTATACCAGATCCATGTATCGACCGACCAGGATTTGCAGAGAGGCAAACCCACTTACAGCTACCAGTTTAAGTTCAACACCCGATTCAAGAACAAGCGGACAATTTTACAATCGTACCTGGGCGTGATTCAGGATGTTGATGATGACGCGCAAAATCTCACTCAACGCTATACGGTTACAAGGGTTAATCGACGTAATGGTCAACGTGTGCGTTTGCATAACAAGGATCAGGTGTTACTGGTTCCACCCAATAATCAAGGTACTGCGACACCGAAATACAATGTCAACAACGACGGTGACAATCCGGCTCGCTCCGGGGTTGATAATGCAGCTGACCTGGATACCTATACCGCCCAAACTATCTACGATTTGAATGATGGTTACAGAGTGTTTGCCGGGCAGCGCGATGATGGGTTTTATGCGGATATACAAGGCGTTTTTGATTTGCTCGATATCGAAAGTCCTACTTTGGGGCTGGATAGCCCCAATAAACCATTTGACAGTCAAGGTGGCTTTAATGTGCACACTATTGTCTTGCAGATTCCGCTGGATGAGATCGGTGGCAGTCAGCAGATAGCCGGTGTCTATGCAACCACCAGTCGGCGCCGATTTAATATTCTTAGAGTCAAAGGTGATCAGAACGTGGGTCCCTGGATACAAGTCGGTCGACAAGGTAATCCGATTTTTAACGAAGGCCTGGTTGCAATCAAAGATAAGGATATCTACAACCGCACAACTCCGGTTATTGACCGCAGATTGTTCAGTCAATATGCCGAATCTCCAGAACTGGCTGCGTTAATGAACGCTTTGCTTGGGACGAATGCCATTACCACCGGACGTACTGATATTGCTGGAATTTATATCCCGGATGTTATCAAGGTTGATCTGTCGACAGAACCGGCAAAACTCACCGGAGACTCGGACGATCAAGGTTTTCATCGGCTCAGTATTTTCGGTGGCGATGTGTTAACCAGCCAGGTTCAAAGCGGCTTCGGAAACGGTGTTGTACCCGGTGGTTGGCCTAATGGTCGGCGTTTCGGTGACGATGTGCTGGATATTGCAGTGTGTGCCGTGCTCAGTGACTTGCGTGACGTCAATAACCTTTCCATCGCGTGTGATCAAAACGTCGATATCGACGGCGTGGTCAGGAACGACATAACTTACAACAAAGTCATGCCGTATGCAGCGACTCCGTTGAACGGACGAAACCATCCGCATCATTAAACCAGGGGAGGGGACAGGAGTGGCTCAACCCACTCCTGTTCAAATTATGAAACCATCACGTTATGTCTATGTATTCATTTTATTGACAGTTTTGCAAAATGCATCTGCACACGATCCGGGGCTCAGCTTGCTCGATGTGCAATTCAACCCTGATCAAATCACCATGCGTTATACGCTGGCCCAGGCTGATCTTGAATCATTGATAACACTGGACTTGAATGACGATCAACTAGTCAGTCAGGATGAACTGGATAATGCCGATCAATCGCTGAATAGTATTTTTGGCAAGTCTGTTCAAATACAAATCGGGGAAGATGTTAGTAATCCCAGCCGGATTCTATTTGAATCAGCACCCAGCCAAGCGATAAATGTTTGGCTGATATTTGATGCGATAACACAGCAAAATCCTGAGTTATCCATTCCATTGATCAGACGTTTTCCTCGTGGTCATCGCTTACATCTTGCAGTTCATGATGCAAGTAATCAGCTGACTGATCAGCAAATACTGAGTGCCAAATCACCTCCTGTCAAACTTCAAACAGGTATTGTCAGCTCCACCAGTATATTTCAACACTATGTCCAGGAAGGTGTTTGGCATATCTGGATCGGATTCGATCACATCCTGTTTTTGGTGACATTACTGTTACCTGCTGTATTGATCCATCGTCATAGAACCTGGCAACATGTTCAACGCTGGCAACCGGTCCTGCGAGACATGCTGGCTATAGTGACAACATTTACTATTGCGCATTCCATTACCCTGTCGCTGGCAGCATTAAATATTGTCAGCATTCAATCTGCCATTATCGAACCGGTTATTGCTCTGTCAGTGCTGGTGACATCGCTGAATAATCTGTATCCGTTGCTGCATCAAGCGCGTTGGGTACTGGCATTTGGTTTCGGGCTAATTCACGGCTTCGGATTTGCTTCAGTGCTGAGTGATCTTGGCTTGCAGCAACAGTCATTAATCAGTTCGCTGCTGGGGTTTAATCTGGGCGTCGAAGCCGGACAATTGGCTATAGTCGCTGTGTTTATTCCGCTTGCCTACTTGATGCGTCACACAGTCATTTATCGACAAGTTATATTCAAAGGAGGGTCGCTCACAGCAGCAGTTATTGCATGTTTGTGGATGCTGGAACGCATAGCCGGGGTAGAACTGAATCAGCTGTCAGACTTGATTGCGTTTTCATGAGCAAGGAGTTTAGTCATGGTTTATCTACACATTGTCTTACTTCTTCTGGCGTTCATGGCAACGCCGCTTTACGCACACGAACTGGATAACCGGCATGGCGTGATTCCCGACAACAAAGACGGTTTTGTGTTTGAAGGTGGGGTAACCATAACAGGACAATTCTCCAACGCCAAACGAGTTAATAATGAAATACTGGCATCATTTGATTTGTTCGGTAATACTTCATTGGGCGATGGGCAGTTATCAGTTTATCTGGAAGGTAATTTATCACCTTCTATGCGTGGTATTGCCAGTCAGATCGGTATTGCTAACGCCGATGCCGGTTCCGCGCTGGACAGAAATGATAATGGGCGATTGCAGTTATCCGAGCTGCATTATCTGTGGCCTATTCAAAATAGTGAGCTTTATCTGGGACTGATCGACCCGACTCGTTTCCTGGATAGTAGTGATATCGCCAATGACGAAACCCAACAATTTATTGGCGCTGGATTTGTTAACAATCCACTCATCGATTTTCCGGATTACACACTGGGTCTGGCTTACCATTATGTCGCAGGTGACGATCAACCCGGCTTTGTTATGATGTTAAGCAGCTCGCACGGAATCGCCGACAATCCAAATCGCTCTTACCGGCAACTGATCCAGCTATTTGATCAGGATAAAGGAATGTTTGCAGGTGCTGAACTTTATTATCCCTGGCGAAACTTTAAATTCCGCACAGGGCTTTGGCTTAACAGCGCAAGCAAACAGCGCATCGACAAGGCCCAAAGCAATGCCAAAAACTACGGTGTATACACCAGCATCGACGCTGTCTCGGGAGATCACCAATGGAATCTTCGCTACGGTTATACCAATCCCGATATCACAACCAGCAATCACTTCGCAGCAATGACCTATCAATACCAATACAAACAAGCAACACTGGGACTCGGCCTGGCTCACCAAAGAACGACACATAAAACTTCCGACTACACCAACCAACCCAACACCCAGGCCGAACTCTATCTTCGTATCAATCCAATCTCTGGACTGTCCATCACTCCGTCAATCCACTACCTACACGGAAAATCATCCAGTCAGAACACCCAACAACTCAGCAAATATAATTGGGTCGCCGGATTGCGCCTCAGCTATTATTTCTAACATCACAACATGCAGGTCAGGTTAGAACAGCGTAACCTGACCACATCAGCCAATCAATCCAATCTCAACTTTGTATTACTCGCTTATTTTCTGGCCATCGCGTTTTAGCGCTTGATGCCTATTTTCTGGCCTTGGAAAGGGATTATCGCAAACTATATAGAGCCTGCTCAGATTCTCTATCTTTTTGATAATTCAGAGTAAATCCAATATTTATGGTAAAATAATGCACAGAAAATAACGCAACGTCCCTAAAAACCGTG
>JAHZJL010000295.1 GCA_022600935.1 Gammaproteobacteria bacterium | reverse complement strand
CTCAGCGTGTTTAGATTTAGTTCCAAAACAAGGCATTGTCGCACGGAGAATGCGAGCATATAAATAATATGCGGGCATTCGAATTCGATATTAACGCCGTCATCGGGAAAACTATAAATACCTTGAAGTCGTTACAAAACATCTTGATTATTCGTTCCATTAAGGGGAATAGCAAATGCTGAAAAACAACATTAGATTATCGACATGTATGACAGTGATCATTCTGTTAACGGGCTGTTTTGGCATGTCATCGTCAACGAAAACTGATAATTGTCCTGCTTACATGCCTTCAATTGCTTATCAAATGGCACAACTTTCAGCTGCCAGTTATGATTCTGATCAAGCCAATTTGAGCAATACACTATCTGGACTGGGTCTAACGCTTGATTCACACAGAATTAAAGATTCAACGACTGGAACGCAAGGTTTATTAACCTACAATAATGAAATGGTCATTGTTGCTTTCCGTGGAACGGAGGACTTTAAAGACTGGTTGGGGAATGTAAAAGTCTGGGAAAATGAGGTTAAAAATGGTCCCGCTTGTGATCAGAAAGTAAAAGTGCATCAAGGATTTAATGATGCCATAAATTCTGTCACCGCCGATGATGCTTTATTTTCGCGCATCGCCGAACTTCAACAAAGTGGCCGTCAGTTATATATTACCGGTCATTCGCTGGGTGGTGCACTGGCCACTCTAATGGCTTATATTGCATCCAATAAACACGGTATTAAAGTTGATGGCGTCTATACCTACGGACAACCACCTGTGGGTGACTCCGGCTTTAAAAAGTGCTATGAAGATCGTTTTCTTGAATCGACGTTCCGTTTTGTTAATTTCAAGGATCTTGTGCCTCGTCTAAAACCAAATAAAAACTCAGAACATGTTGGCTTATTACTGTTTCTGGACAATGAAGGCAATCTGACCACTGAAAAACAAAAAGGCTTGCTAAACTCTGCCAAAAACGTTCTGGATTCTGCACTGGTTGAATCACATTCAATTGGTGAATATCTAACTGATCTGGATACCCACAGAAACAACAACCCATTTGTCTGTCAATAAATTCACATTTCTGACCCGCTCGATGTAACCAGGTCCATTGCTTGTCAATTATTAACAGCTATGACTAAGTCATGACATGGGCTCCTCGCGTTACCGTTGCAGCAGTTGTCGAGCGGGATCAGCAATTTTTATGTGTCAGGGAAACCATTCTCGGTCAGCAAGTCATCAATCAACCGGCAGGACACCTCGAACAAGATGAAACCCTGATTCAAGCAGTCGAACGTGAAACCCTGGAAGAAACCGGCTGGATTGTTCAACCGGAGTCTGTTGTCGGGATTTATTTATGGAATCACCCAGTTGAAAACCTGACCTTTCTCAGAGTGACGTTTTGTTGCATCAGTCAACAATTTGATAAAACTGCCAGTATCGACCCGGATATCGACGAAGCAATCTGGCTAAATGCACAACAACTACGTGACAAACAAACCAATCTGCGCAGCCCATTGGTATTAAGCTGTATCGAAGATTATCTGCAAGGCAAGCGCTATCCACTTGACATACTGAGTTCAGTCACCTGAATGCAATCACTGTTTTAAATAACCAGCTATTCACTATTCAATGAAACAACATATTACCGTCGGAATGTCAGGCGGTGTCGATTCTTCCGTCACGGCTAAAATCTTGGTTGAACAAGAGTATGATGTCTCAGCTTTGTTCATGAAAAACTGGGAGGAAGACGATGGTACTGATGCGTGCACTGCCGTAGCTGATCTGGCGGATGCTCAACAAGTGTGTGATGCATTGGCTATCCCGCTTAAAACCGTCAATTTTGCGCATGAATACTGGGAACTGGTGTTTGAAAATTTTTTGACTGAGAGCGCAGCCGGACGCACACCAAACCCGGATATCCTCTGCAACCAGCACATCAAATTCAAAGCATTCCTGGATTTCGCTTTGCAAAACGGTGCCGATAAAATCGCCACCGGGCATTATGCGCGAGTCGAGCAGCGTGATGGGTATTTCGCGTTACTGAAAGCGCTGGACAAGAACAAGGATCAAACCTATTTTCTGTATCGCTTAAACCAGCAAGCCTTATCACGTTGTCTATTTCCACTCGGCACCATGCAAAAACCGGAAGTGCGTAAAATTGCCATTGCATCAGGGTTTGACAATCACGCCAAGAAGGACAGCACCGGCATCTGTTTTATCGGCGAGCGTAATTTCAGACCATTTCTGCAACGCTTTCTGCCTGCTCAACCTGGTGAAATCCAAACCACAGAAGGACAGGTTTTGGGCGAGCATCAAGGTTTAATGTATTACACCCTGGGTCAGCGTCAAGGACTCGGCATCGGCGGCGTACGCGGAATCGAGGTGGAACAGCCCTGGTATGTGGTGAAAAAGGATTTAACCAATAACGTATTGGTGGTCGGTCAAGGCCATGATCATTCTCTATTATTCTCACAAACCCTGAATGCCGACCAACTCACCTGGCTAAGCGGCAAACAACAACCACAACAGTTTCGTTGCCATGCCAAAAGCCGCTACCGCCAAGCTGACCAGGCCTGTTCAGTCGAATTGGATAACAATCAGCAAAGCTGCCAGGTTCAATTCGAACAACCGCAGCGCGCCTTGACACCCGGTCAATCCATCGTTTTTTATCAGGATGACGAATGTATCGGCGGCGGCGTGATACAATCTGTCGGCTAAGTTTTGTAGCACATGAATTTTGGCTTATTCGGACTATCTTATCAATCAGTCTGGGTTGCAGTGGTTGATATTGATGTCTGACAATTATAACAATTGAATAATCTAACCAAGCAATATAGTACGTGGCTATCCTGGTCGGCAAAACACATAATGTATATACCTACACAATAATTCTGTCACTCGCAATACACAAAGCCTTGGCAAAAGATAACAAACCTTCACTCTGACAGCTTCATCACATTTTTCCATATACAGTTTTTGCTATCCAAGAGGACACCCATGACCTTGTCACCTTTAACAGCCGTTTCACCCATCGATGGTCGCTATGCAAACAAAATCGAAATGTTACGTCCGATTTTCAGTGAATACGGTTTAATCCGTTACCGCGTCTATATCGAGGTTGAATGGCTAAAAGCATTAGCAATGGATGTCGGCATTACAGAAATTAACCGCTTCACCAAAGATACGATAGAGCAACTGGATAATCTGGTCATTCAGTTTTCTGAAGCAGATGCAGAGCGTGTCAAAGATATTGAGAAAACCACCAACCATGATGTTAAAGCGGTCGAGTATTTTATCAAAGAAAAAATTGTCAATAATGCCGAACTGATTAACGTTGAAGAGTTTATTCATTTCGCTTGCACATCGGAGGATATCAACAATCTTTGCCATGGATTGATGCTCAAGGATTGTCGAAAACAAATCTTAATCCCCTTTGCTGAAACACTGGTTGAAGCATTGAGTCATTTAGCCGAAT
>JAHZJL010000294.1 GCA_022600935.1 Gammaproteobacteria bacterium | reverse complement strand
TCAAGTTAAGAGAAAACGAACCATTTGAGATTGCGATCAGGCGCTTCAAGCGTTCTTGTGAAAAAGCAGGTGTATTATCGGAATCAAGACGCAGAGAGTTCTATGAAAAACCGACTGAAGAACGTAAAAGAAAAGCTGCAGCGGCAGTCAAGAGGCATCTAAAGAAACTGTCCCGCGAACGCTATGCCCTGAAAAACCTGCGACGAGGCCGTCCTTCAATCTGATTTAACCCGGTTGCCAATCGAATTTCCATGACAGATACTCTAAAACCGACAATTCAATCTGAAATGAAAGACGCCATGAAAAGTGGCAATAAAACCAGATTGGCAACAATTCGCCTGATTATGGCGGCAATCAAGCAACGTGAAGTCGATGAAAGAATCGAACTGGACGATGATCAAGTTATTGCAGTCCTTGATAAAATGGTCAAACAGCGACGCGAATCAATCAAGATGTACCAGGATGCTGAGCGGCTCGATTTAGCTGAAGTTGAACAAAACGAAATCGCTGTTATCCAGGATTTTTTGCCTGAATCACTGAGTGAAGCGGAGATTGATCAAATGATCAAGTCTGTCGTCGCTGAAACCGGTGCTGAGTCCATGCGAGACATGGGCAAGGTGATGGGTAAACTAAAACCACTCATGCAGGGTCGGGCAGACATGGCTCAGGTCAGCTCTCGCATTAAAAGCCTGTTAAGTTAACGTCTTTACAGCTGCAACCCAGGCTTTTCATTATAACTGTCAATTCTTAACATTAGTTTCCCATTAACATAGTACACACTTGTTGAAAGGCATTGCTGATAGCCATTGTCTATAAGCTTGCTATACGGGATTCGCGTCTGTGCTCGAAAATTCACTAAGCTGGTTAGTTTTTGTGTTAATTCAGGCAGTCATTGTTTAGTCTGGCATGTTATTTTGTTTTTCCTTGTTTGCACTCCATACTCTTGGGGGCTATCTGGTAACAATACCGGCACACCTGCCTGCTGTTGAAAAGCAACCCAGCTTAAAGTGTTATCTCTCGCAGACAGTCTGGCGTAAAATGGTTTTTGCATTGTTTTTATTACCCTGAGTTGTTCTCACAGACCCTTCAAGAACTTAGACGCTAATGGCGGGTATTATTCCCAAAAGCTTTATTGAGACATTAATGAGCCGAATTGATGTCGTAGAAGTCATCAGTGCCAGATTACAACTCAAGAAATCCGGCACCAACTATACTGCCAAATGCCCTTTCCATAACGAAAAAACTCCCAGTTTCAGTGTCAACCAGAACAAACAGTTTTATTACTGCTTTGGCTGTGGTGCCAGTGGTGACGCAATAACATTTTTAATCAATCATGATCGCTTGAGTTTCACCGAGGCAGTCGAAGAGCTGGCGTCATTGGCAAGTATGGAGGTTCCGTACGAACAGGGGTCTCATTCTGGAAAGCCTGAAAAAGATCATTCGCAGTTGTACAATGTCCAATTATCTGTCGCGCAATTTTATCAACAATCATTGCTTGATCATCCGCAGTCTCATTTAGCTCGGGAATTCCTGAGAAAGCGCGGGTTAAAACTATCAGCTCTGAGTCAATTTGAAATCGGTTTTGCGCCTCCTGACTGGAATCATTTGCCATCGGGGCTGGATTCAGATCCATTGATACAATTGGGATTATTGATTCAGAAAGATGACGGAAAGCAATTTTGCAGTTTTCGCAATCGCATCATGTTTCCAATCAGAGACAGACGTTCTCGGATTATCGGATTTGGTGGCCGAGTATTGGATCAAATGGATCAATCAACACCAAAATATTTGAATTCACCAGAAACAGCAATTTTTCAAAAACGCCATGAAGTCTACGGATTGCATCAAGTATTGAATGCTAATGACCGTTTGAAATACCTGCTTGTTGTTGAAGGGTATATGGATGTTGTAGGTTTATCCTGTCATGGTATCAGCTGTGCCGTCGCAACCCTGGGAACAGCAAGCAGTCGTGAACAATATGAATTGTTGTTTCGATACTGCAAGCGACTGGTGCTATGTTTCGACGGAGATCAGGCAGGCAGTAAAGCAGCATGGCGCGCTGTTGCAATTTTGCTGCAAATCATTCGCCCGGAGCGGGAAATATTGATTATGCAATTACCGGACAGGCATGACCCGGACTCGTTGATCAGGGAGTGTGGACGGGAAGAATTTGAGGGCTATATCGATCGCGCCAAAGTGATGTCAGATTTCTTTTTTGAATACCTGTCGAATCAGCATGATTTAAATACAATAGAAGGTCGTACAGCCCTGGTCAGTGCTGCAAATCCGATGATTGCGACAATACCTGACCAAACCTATGCCCAATTGATGCGCATACGATTGGCAGAGATCACCAAAATCGCAGTGCAAAACCCGTCGAAACCAATGGCGCCTCGTTATTCATCAGTTAGAAATGCCCAGGCTTTGGATTCACGGTTATCCCTGGTGGCAATTGCAGTTAATATTCTTGCTCAAAATCCACAATTGATTGCAGAGTTATATCAGTTACCAATGGACTGGAAATCTCTGCAGGACGATGACATAGACCTATTGTTGCTGGTTTATGAAACCATTGAAAATAATTCAGTCAATTCATTTGTGGTCTTAATGCAGGAGCTTGAACACCATGATTCACATAGTCGATTGAAATCTTTGATGCGTCCACTGGTACTGGCCGATGACGCATTACTTTCTGAGTGTATCGGCACGTTTAACAGAATGAATAAGGAAGCCCGTCAGCAGCAAATTAACCGGCTAGTGAGTAAAGCGGCCAGTCAACAGTTAACAGCACAGGAAAAACAGCACTTGAATGAGTTGCTTGCCGGCAAATAAGTAACAAAAATGGGCTGCTAAAGTCATGCAGTGTCAGTTCGCTCTCGGCTGGCCTAGAACAAATAAAAATTGATGCAGCCCTGTTAGAATGGATTTCAAATATGTTATAATGCTCGATTTTGCAATACGCAGGTCACATGCTGGCATGATCACGCGATGCCGACAGCATAAATTCCACGATTTATAATTGATATAGATCGAATACCCTTAATGTCTAGTTACCTGAACCAAGCAACGTTTTTGTCTGAAACTCAGTCAATGAGCGTTTGCTGTGCTGAGTCAATACATGGAGATGAGAGAAAATGAGCGAAAGAATTATCATGCGAACCGGTGAAGCATTGGTTGCCGGTGGGCCGCCAGGAACGGCAGCTGAACCCGAAGTAATCATCGGTGAACTGGACGGGCCGGTTGGAACTGCAATTGCAACCTTAACCGGAGATCAGGTTAAAGGTCATTCCCGTGTATTTGCCATCTTGAATACCGATATTCAGGTCAGACCAGTTACACTGATGGTTAGCAAGGTGACAGTGACCAATAGCCGATACACGAATATACTCATGGGAACAGTCCAGGGTGCGATTGCCAATGGCGTACTGGATGCAGTTCGCGCAGGCGATATACCCAAGGAAAAAGCAAACGACCTGGGGATCATTGTATCAGTGTGGTTAAATCCAATGGTTGCCAAGGCAGATGATCTGGATCACAAAGTGTTATTTGATATTCATCGCAGAGCAATGGCGCAATCCATTCACAAGGCGATGAATAATGAACCCAGTATTGACTGGCTACTGGAACATCAAGATGAAATAACCCATAAATATTATCAAATGGGACTTGATGGAAAAATCTAGACTTGTAAGGTCCAGGGTTTGAGCTAAAGTTAGCTTTATTACTGTTCTATCAAAAACATTCATAGCAAATCAGGCAAGCTTAAAAAAGTAGATCAACTTTATGCTTGCCTGTCTAATGACCAATCTACTTTGTTCGGGTTTGTACTATTCTCAATCGTTAAGCAAAGCACTTTTTGTGTCAATCCAAAGCAAATTTGATCGTATTGTACGTGTTTACACAATAATTATCGGTCTATTTCGGCACAGTAAAAACAGAGGCAACTTTGCATAACCGGATCACATGTGGTTTTACAAACAAACAGTTTTGTTATTCAGAATCGACACTAACATTAATGTGACTCCAGCTATGCAAAAGAACTCGGTCATGAATAGAGTTTCAATCAGTTAATGGCTAAACATAAACATATTTCAGAACCGGACAAACACGGTTACCAGGTCAGAATTGTTCGCAAGGGAAAGGAGCATAGCCGGTATTTTTCGCATCGTGTCTGGAGCGGAAAAAAAGCGTCGCTGGAAGCCGCAATACACTGGCGTGACCAAATGCTGGTGGTACTTGGCAAAACCAACCGCAAGATTTCTGAAAAAGGACCGCTGTCTTCAAAAAAATCAACTGGTGTACGCGGGGTGACCCGCTCGATTCAGTTTGATAAGCGCAGAGGTGTTCACTCTCTGGTTTACGGAGTGCGCTGGCATGACAAGAATAAAATTAAAAACAGAACATTTTTTGTCGGCCAGGTCGATAATGTATCCCCAGATGAAGATTTTCACGCATTCCGAACCGCAGTGTTATTTCGCTATGAGTATGAGCTGTGTCTTGAACTGAATATCCCGTTTCATCCGCAACGCTATGTCAACTGGAAGACAACCCGTTTGTATGATGTCGCATTTAATCAGCTCTACCAGGCATTGAAACATTATGAGCAATATGGTGAGTATGACAGCGATTTTGAAGCATTACTGCAAGCCAGTCAGGCTGATTTGAATGAGCAGCTTGCAGGCTAATCACCTGGATAAAAAATCCACCCTGCGCACAAATGCATACGCGGCACGGCGTTCTTTGTCCGAAAAAAGCCGACGCAGCCTGGCGATTTGTCAAACAATTCTTTCCTTGCCGGAATACCTGTCTGCCAATATAGCGTTATGGTATGTCCATTGTCGATCAGAAGTCAGGACGTTGTCGAATTGTCCAAAGATACTGAGCGATCCCGCTAAAACCATCGCCGTTCCCTATTGCACCGCAGATCAAGATAGACAAAGAATGCTTGGGCTCTGGAAGCTGGAGTCGATTCACGAGCTGAAGCCGGGTATGTGGGATATCCTCGAGCCACCCAAACACAGGTGGGATGACCCAGACCGGAAAATCTCAGCCGAACAACTTGATGTGGTGATTGTGCCAGGTGTTGCTTTTGACAGGAGTGGTGGTCGACTGGGAAACGGGAAAGGCTATTATGACCGATTGCTTGGCTCGCTGGCATCAAACACCACGACAATCGGTGTTGCTTATGATGCGCAAGTCATGGACAGCATCCCAATGGGTCTCCGTGATCGCCATGTTGATATGCTGGTGACAGAGAGCAATGTTTACCACTGTCAAATACAGCGTTCCTGTTGATTCTCTGCAGACTGGAAAATTACCGGGACTTGTTTAGCGCAAAACCTGAAATTTCAGCTTCATTCAAAACCTGTTGTGAATACTTCACTTGTTTGTTGTCATAACGTATGGCCCCAGCTGAGACTTGATTTATAACCCAGGGAAACAGTTTGTGTTCGTATTCAAGTACGCGGTCAGCCAATATTTGCTCGGTATCACCTGTCATAATTGCACAACTGGCTTGGGCAATAACAGGGCCGGTATCCACTTCGACATCGACGTAATGAACACTGCAACCATGTCGATTCAATTGCTCGTCTGATTCTGTAAATCGTTGTAGCGCACGAGCGTGAGTATTCAGTCCTTTAAAATCTGGTAACAGGGATGGATGAATATTGATCAACCTGCCCTCCCATTGCCTGACAAATTCGCTGCCGATAATTTCCATAAATCCTGCCAATGCCACATAATCAGGCTGCAAGCGGTTAATTGCATGATAAATTCGTTGTCGATGCGGACGATCTTTTTCTGAACTGCGGTGATGAATGATAGTCTCAATACCAGCCTGCCTGGCTAGCTCCAGACCTTTCGCATCAGCATTGTTACTGAGGACTGCGATGATGTCGTAATGTTGCGCGTTATCAATCAGGCTTTTAAGATTGGAACCTCGTCCTGAAATTAATACAGCAATTCGGGAGTTTTTCATTGTTCAGGCTTTGCTATAATTATTCAGGGTCGGTCTCAAGCGAGTTCCCATAAACAGGAACAGCTTTGCCAAAGCCGCGCACAAACGTACCGTTATGGACCTCAAAACGGATAAGCTGAAAGTCATTGAGGGTTTTTAGCAGCGACACTGTCTCTCCATGAGTTGTTTCAAACAGATCCAGAATTGAGCTCCAGACAGGCGTATCTCTGTCGATAGAAGCACTGGAACAATGCAAGGCCAGACGTTTGCGGGCAAAGATATTTTCAGTGTTTTGCTCGTCCTCTATCCAAAGTAACGACGCCTGGGGGTTTGCCAACAGATTGCGCGTGTGTTTGGCCAGAGCGCTGATAAACACATAAACACGGTTTTGAGAGTCAAGAACAAACGGAGCATAACTTGAATTGACATCTGCCTGGCTGGTCGCGGTTGCCAGAATGACAGATTTGAAGCGCGACCTGAACAGGGTTGCATCAGCTTGAATATCACGCAATGAGGAAGGGTTATCCATGCTGTTAAGATCCTTTGTTGTTATTGGTATTGTATTATCTTACCTGATCATCGATATTGCCGGTAGCCCGGCAATTGATAATTGTCAAATCATCGATCTCAGCTATTAGTGTAGAATCTATGCAGCTGCTATTATATAATTGTAAGGCTTTGGTTCAGGTTTCGTATTCTTGCAATACATGACTATTGCTGTTGTTGCCGGTCATCCAGTGTTATCACTGAATATCAATCAGGCGTAAATGCTCCAGCCCATACAATACCTGTTCTTACGGTGATCAGGAACGAATACATAGTAACTGTATCTGAATAGAAGTAGCGGTTTACAAAGCAATTAATTAAGGGGAAATTTGGTGAATACATTACGACAGCTGATTGCAGGTCTTATCCTGTCCAGTCTGGGAACTGTTGTGCATGCGGATTACAAATTGAATATGCCGGTCGGTGTAACTGAGTTAAGCCGCGAGACATATGATCTGCACATGTTGGTTATTTATATCTGCGCCGGTATTGGTCTGATTGTTTTTGGAGCCATGTTTTACAGCATTTATGCGTTCAGACAATCTAAACATCCATTTCCGAATAATTTTCATGAAAACGCCAAACTGGAAATCCTGTGGAGTATTATTCCGTTCATCATACTGATCATCATGGTTTATCCAGCCACAGAGCTGACAATTAAACACTATGATACCAAAGATGCCGACATGACCATTAAAGTCACCGGGTATCAATGGCGCTGGCGGTATGACTATGTGGATGAAGGATTCGGTTTTATGAGCAGTCTCACCGCTGAGAGTAATGCTGCCCGGCAGATGGATTCCGGTATTAATCCCCAGCGTGTACAGAATTATCTACAAGATGTTGATTATCCCCTGGTCATCCCTGTTGATACTAAAGTCCGCTTTTTAATGACATCCGCCGATGTATTGCATGCCTGGTGGGTACCTGATTTTGGATGGAAAAGAGATGCGATTCCCGGATTTATCACTGATGCATGGGCCAAGGTTGACAAAATCGGTATTTACCGAGGTGCCTGCGCAGAATTGTGTGGCAGGGATCATGGATTTATGCCTGTCGTTGTCGATGTGAGAAGTAAGGAAGATTATGAATCATGGCTGGCCGAGAAAAAAGCTGTCCTGGAAGAAGAAAACGCAAAATCTGACCGCACCTGGAGCAAAAACGAATTGATGGTCAAAGGTGAAGATGTTTACTTGACATCATGTGCTGGTTGCCACCAGCCCAATGGAGAAGGTATCAAAGGTTCATTTCCATCGATCAAAGGCAGTGATATAGCTACCGGAGATCTTGATGAACACATTGAGCTTGTACTTGAAGGCCAGGGCATGATGTCTGGATTTGCCGAGAGCCTGAGTCCGGTAGAGCTTGCCGCGGCAATCACATATCAACGTAATGCTTTTGATAATGACACCGGGGATATTGTTCAGCCGACAACGATCAAAGACTGGCTGGACGATCTTGGTTACTGATTATGATCAATCTATCTGACATGAAAAAATTTGAGGACTAGCAATGGCATTTGTAACCAATCCACTTGATAACCACGATCACGGTCACGATCATGGTCCTGCCAAAGGCTGGACACGCTGGATTATCACCACAAACCATAAAGATATCGGAACCTTGTACCTGTTTTTTGCGTTGGCGATGTTGTTTGTCGGAGGCTCATTTGCGCTGACAATCAGATCGGAATTATTCCAACCTGGATTACAATTTGTTGATCCAGAGTTTTTTAATTCCATGACAACCATGCATGCCCTGATTATGGTCTTTGGGGCGGTCATGCCCGCATTTGTCGGATTTGCCAACTGGATGATCCCGATGATGATCGGTGCACCGGATATGGCATTGCCACGAATGAACAACATGAGTTTCTGGGTGCTTGTATTTGCCGGGATCCTGCTCTTGAGCACTTTGTTTATGGAAGGTGGCGCTCCTGCTGCAGGATGGACATTGTATCCTCCACTGTCAATTCAAGCGGCCCACAATATTCCCTTTGTCGTGTTTTCAGTTCACTTGCTCGGGGTATCATCAATTATGGGTTCGATCAATATCATCGTCACCATACTGAATATGCGCGCACCGGGCATGACGTTGATGAAAATGCCTCTATTCGTCTGGACCTGGTTGATTACCGCATTTCTTTTGATATTTGCACTTCCGGTATTTGCCGCTGCAGTTACCATGTTATTGACGGATGCTCACTTCGGAACCAGCTTTTTCAATGCTGCTGGTGGTGGTGACCCGGTACTCTATCAGCACTTGTTTTGGTTTTTTGGGCATCCAGAGGTATACATTATCGTATTACCTGCTTTCGGTCTGGTTTCGACGATCGTGCCGACTTTTTCCCGCAAGCCTTTGTTTGGTTACACGTCAATGGTGTATGCAACGGGTTCAATCGCGTTTTTATCAATGATTGTCTGGGCGCACCATCAATTCACAGTCGGGATGCCGCTGATTGCAGAGCTGTATTTTATCTATGCAACCTGTCTGATCGCTGTGCCGACTGCCGTCAAGATTTTTAACTGGATCGCAACCATGTGGCAGGGTTCCATCACCCTGGAAACTCCAATGCTGTTCAGTCTCGGTTTTATTTTTGCGTTTACCATTGGCGGATTTACCGGCTTGATGCTGGCAATGGCTCCGGCTGATTTTCAATATCATGACAGCTATTTTGTGGTCGCGCATTTTCACTATACTCTGGTTGTCGGTGGTACCTTCCCGGTTTTCGCAGCAGCGTATTACTGGTTGCCCAAATGGACAGGTTATATGTATGATGAAAAGCTCGCCAAGATGCATTTCTGGTTATCGTTCATGGGATTCAATCTGACATTTATGCCTCAGCATTTTCTTGGTCTGGCGGGAATGCCAAGACGTATTCCAGATTATGCAATCCAGTTTGCTGATTTCAATATGATGTCGTCAATTGGCGCATTCATACTGGGCTTTTCCCAGTTGATTTTTGTATACACAATTATCAAGTGTATTCGAGGTGGTGAACCAGCATCTGATGAGGTTTGGGAAGGTGCGCAAAATATGGGACTGGAATGGCATCTTCCATCTCCACCGCCTTACCATACGTTTGAAACACCACCGGATCCGCAATTGATTGATAGAGTCACGACAGTTGAAGTGACAATGGAATAGAGAAACAATTTTCTGTTATGACGCGCAAAAAACGTAATATTTTACTGGCCTTGTTTTTAGCAGTGATTCCTGTGTTGTCCTACAATTATTTTCTTTACGATTTTCTGGGAAGTGATACCGTGAAAGATCTGATGGACAACGAAAAAAATCATCGCGTAAAAATCAGCTCTAAAACAGTAAAAAAACCCTGAGCTTTTAATGAAGGTTCGAATTTCGTTGTTATACAGTCATTATTGCTTGTGCTGGACAAGTTCCGATGACAACTGATGAACTCATATGAAAGAGGAAAAACATAATGTGGTCACATGATTCCTATTACGTGCCCAGTAAAGCAGTCTGGCCTGTTGTGGTCGTTGCTGGTACGACATCGGTTCTGGCCGGTCTGGCTAACCTGATCAATGGTCTGAGTGACGGAAAATTAATGCTGTATGCCGGTAGCGTATTCATTGTTGTCGGTTTGACTGCTTGGTTCAGAGATCAATCGATAGAAAGTGAAAGCGGCAAATACAACAAACAGGTTGATATCTCTTACCGTATGGGCATGGCCTGGTTTATTTTCTCTGAAGTGATGTTCTTTGCCGCATTTTTTGGAGCACTGTTCTATACACGGTATTTAGCCGTACCCTGGTTGGCTGGCGAAGGCGGCGGCCCCGGACTGTTTACCTTCGATTTTCTCTGGGATGCCGTAGCGACTGCAAAAGACTATACTTCGTCGTGGCCAACCAACGGACCAGGTCAAGTAGGCGGTCATTTTGAAAAAATGGAAGCACTGGGTTTGCCATTAGCCAATACCATCATCCTGTTAACCAGTGGTTATACCATTACCATGGCGCATCATGCTCTGATTGATGATCGCAGAAAACAATTAAAATTATGGATGATTGCGACTATTTCACTGGGTATCCTGTTCTTGATATGCCAGGGTTATGAATATCATCATGCGTATACCGAAATGGGTCTTACGCTGGGTGCTGGTATTTATGGTTCAACATTCTTTATGTTAACCGGCTTCCACGGACTGCATGTGACATTGGGAACATTCATGTTATGCATGATTTTATTAAGAATATATCGTGGCCACTTTTCACCGGACAATCATTTTGCATTTGAAGGTGTGGCCTGGTACTGGCATTTCGTGGATGTTGTCTGGTTATTGTTATTTGTCATTGTTTACTGGATGTAACAACAATCAAACTGACCTGAAGAAATACCAGGGAGGCGTCAATCTTTTTGACTCCTCCTTTTTTATGAGTAGAAAAGTACTTGATGACACCTGATTCACGACTAAAATAGAGGTACGCAGCAGTTTATTCTATCAAATTGTCAAAAATAGACATTATTGAATAAATATCATTTTTTCCATAATTGTTTAGAAGGAATCTGTTTTGAAAAAATTGCAACATTTATTTGAAAACAATCAACGCTGGGCTGAATCAGTTAATCAGGCTGATCCCGAGTTTTTTCCAACCTTGTCCAAACAACAGACACCCGAATACCTATGGATTGGTTGTGCAGACAGTCGGGTACCCGCCAACCAGATTATCGATCTGGCACCAGGTGAAGTATTTGTGCATCGCAATATTGCCAATGTCGTTGTTCATACAGATTTGAATTGTTTGTCGGTCATTCAGTATGCGGTTGAGGTGTTAAAAGTTAAACACATCATCGTTTGTGGTCATTACGGGTGTGGCGGCGTCAAGGCATCTATGGGTGATGAGGAGTACGGATTAATTGACAACTGGTTAAGACATATCAAGGATGTGAGCCGGTTTAATGAAGACAAGCTTGGCAAGCTCACAGAAGAAGAAAAGTTCGATACATTGTGTGAGCTCAACGTAGTCGAGCAGGCCAAAAATGTATGTAATACAACCATTGTTAAAAACGCCTGGCGAAATGGAGCAGAACTTTCAGTACACGGTTTGATCTATGATATCAGGAACGGTATTTTGAAAGATCTGGATGTTTGTTATTCATCATGTGATGATCTTGATGTTCCAGACAGTCATTGTTGTTGATTTGGCTGTGCGCTGAGCGAGCCGTTTAAGCTGCAATCCTGGGTACTGCGCTGATCAGTTTTTGGGTATAGGGATGGGCAGGATTTGTACACACCTGATCCGTTAATCCCTGCTCAACTATTTTGCCCTGGTACATGACCGCAGTGATATCGCTGATGTATTCGACAACACCGATGTTATGAGTAATAAACAACAATGTTAAGCCGCGTTGTTGTCGAAGTTCCAGTAACAATTGCAGGATTTCAGCCTGAACCGAAACATCTAGTGCACTGGTTACTTCATCACAGATGATAAAATCCGGGTTTAAAGCCAGTGCCCTGGCAATCCCGATGCGTTGACGCTGTCCCCCGGAAAACTGGTGGGGATAGCGCCACAAATGTGAAGCGTCCAGTTGTACTTGTTCAAGCAACTCAACGGCTAAATCAATCCGTTGCTGCTGAGTATCGCAAATCTTATGCACTGCCATGGGCTCAGTCAGTGTTGTGGCAATCGTTAATCTCGGATTTAACGAGGACATTGGATCCTGAAAAATAAACTGCAATGTTTTCCTGAACGGTCTGAACTCTGCGCGACTGAGTTCACTGACATCGGTCTGATTAATCACAATCTGTCCTGCTGTGGGTTCAGTCAAGCGCAGAATGCTCCGCCCCAGGGTCGTTTTACCACAACCCGATTCACCGACCAGTGCGACGATCTGCCCTTTGTGGATATCCAGATCAACCTCATCAACAGCTTTGACATGACCAACAGTTTGTTTTAGCAAGCCTTTTTTGATAGGAAACCAGACTTTTAACTGTTTGATGCTGATTAGAGTTTGATTGGAATTTTGAGCAGGAGAATACTCCGGTTTATGCTGTTGAAGATTATGCGGTAACGCTGCAATCAGTTTTTTTGTATAGTCGTGCTGCGGATTGAATAAAATGGACTGCACAGACCCTGATTCCAAAAGGCGACCTCGACGCATCACAGCCAATTGATCTCCCATTTCAGAGACAATTCCGAAATCGTGGGTAATCAATAACAAACCCATATTGCGGTTGCGTTGCAGGTCTTTCATTAACTGCAACACTTCTTTTTGCACGGTGACATCCAGCGCTGTTGTCGGTTCATCGGCAATCAGCAATTCAGGCTCACAGGCAATGGCCATGGCAATCATCACACGTTGACGCTGTCCTCCCGATAACTGATGCGGGTAGTTATCGATACGCTGTTCAGGATTAGGAATACAGACATCTGTCAACGCCTGAATGGTTTTCATTCGGGCAGCTTCGTAAGATAATTCAGGTTGATGCAGCAGCAAGGCTTCAATAATCTGATCGCCGATAGTAAAGACCGGATTCAGGGAGTTCATGGGTTCCTGAAAAATCATGGCAATTTGAGAACCGCGGATGGTGCGCAACTGCTGCTCAGGAGTTTTAAGTAAATCCAGCGCTGTTTGCTTGTGTTCAGGGTAAAACAAAATACGTCCAGCTGGGTGAGATGTGACCTGCTTCGGTAATAAACCAATCATTGACAAGGCTGTAATGGATTTACCACTGCCGGATTCACCAACCAGACAGAATGTCTGTCCACGATGCATAGTGATGTCAATCCCGTCCACAGCTTTGACAATCTCGGATTGATTCGCGTCGTGCGCATTGAACCAGGTTTTGAGATTGCTGATTTCAAGCAAAGGCAATGAATTGTCAGACATAGAATTGTGTCCAGTCAGTTACAAAAGTCGTCAGGATTTATGCAGGTGAGGATCAATGGCATCACGCATCGCTTCCCCGATCAGATTGTAGGCAAAGACAGTAAGAAATATCGCGCCACCAGGGAAAGCCGCCATCCACCAGTTGAAGGATGATGATTTGACCGCTTGATTCAGCATTTGACCCCACGATGGTTCACCGACAAGACCCAAACCCAGAAAACTTAAAGTGGCTTCGGAAAGAATTGCAGATGCCACACCAAAGCTGGCCGCAACCAGTACCGGAGCGATGCCATTGGGAAGCATATGTCTGAACAGGATAGAAGGTAATGGCAGACCAAGCGATATCGCGGCCTGAACAAAATCCTGTTGGCGTAAACGCAAAAATTCAGCGCGTATGTAACGGGCATATCCAGTCCATCCGGTAATACCGATAATCACCATCATCAAATACAGACTGCGCCCGAAAAAAGCCACGAAAGTGAGTAATAAAAACAGGGTTGGGATGGCTTCAAAGACTTCCACGATGCGCATACCGATCATATCCACTTTTCCGGAAAAAAATCCCATTAATCCACCAATTACAATACCGATAGACATCGCAATGCCGGTTGCTATAAAACCAATGGCAAGCGCAATCCGTGAAGCATGTATCATGCGGCTCAACACATCAGCGCCGTTTTCCTCGGTGCCGAACCAGTGTCTGCGATCATTTTTTGAAAGTGGATGCTCCAGACCGGTATCTCCATAATCACGCAAATAATCCTGGGCAGAAAAAGGTATGGGCGGATAGATTACCCAGTCCACATCGCCTTGTTGGTGGAGTGTGCGATAGTGTTCATAAATAGACAGTTTGGGTGGATTAATCGTCAAACTGCCTGCCACCAAAGTGATGATCACTGCAGCTATCAATATGATGGCTTTTTTTTCGAGGTTCAGTTGTGTGAAGCACAGAAAAAATGCGGTAAAAAACGTCATCAGCAACGTTACATCTGCAAGAGAAAGGTGTTCCAGCAACGGGCTGGTGACGACACCGCTCTGGCTGATTAACCATGGAAAACTGCTGGCAACAAAGGGGGCGAAAACAGCCACTACAGTCAGGATTGCGATCCATGCCAGTCCAATTCTGGCTCCCCAGCGTGTGAATGTATCCTTGATCACACGCTGGGTAAAACTGTAGCGTGTTTGAGTTGACGAAGCGGAGGGCTGGGAATTAGAGTTCAACTCAGTCATATGATATCCTCGGATCAGCGACAGCGTACAGCAGATCACTGATTAAGTAACCCAGTAACGTCAACAAACCACTGAGCAGGGTAATTGATAACACCAGCTCACGATCACGTGTCTGAACAGCCTCGATGGCAAGCTTGCCCATGCCTTCGATACTGAAAATGCTTTCAACGATAACCGAACCCGATAACATTCCGGGTAAAAGACTGGCAGCAACAGTAATCAGAGGCAGTAAACTGTTGCGAAACACATGACGCCAGATCACGTCTTTCTCGGCCAGTCCTTTGGCTCTGGCGGTTCTGGCGTAATCCGACATCAGGTTTTCCAGCATCGAAGTCCTGGTCAGTTTGGTGAGTACCGCCAGGCCACCGTAGGACAAACAGAACACCGGGAGAACCAGATGCCAGGCTCTGTCCACTAAAAATCCGCTGATAAATCCTTCCCCGGCATAATGTAACGCAGCGAACAGACCCAGTATCAATCCGAACAGTCCCAGGTAAGCGATACGTAAAATAACATAATCTGACAGGGCAACCGGAGTGACGAAAAACAGGAAAATAACGGGCAGCAACAATGTCCAGCTCAAAGACTGGCTAGATTCAGGAAGTGCAGAAGCCATCAAAACTGCTGCTATAACTGCAAGCAGAGAAAATACGCCTACTCTGATTGTTACAGATCCAAGAGCGGCGAGCCAGACTGTTAACCCAGTAAATCCGGAGCTGATCAACCCGAACAAACCAGCCTGGCCTAATGACTGCCAGTGAGGCATAAACGGAAGGTTATCGGCATTGGGACTGCTGATACCGGCTGTTGGAAACCAGTGCCAGTATTGTACATTGGAAAAGAAGCCAATTAACAAGACACCAGCCAGCATGGTGGGAATCGACCACAACGCAAGCATCACACTGCCACTGGTAATATCAAAGCGGCTACCTCGCTGGGTGGCGGCATAAACGCCCAATATGATTGCGATCAGGTAAATAATGGGAATACTGACCGCATTCAGTAACAGCGTAATCGGAACCCGTTCGGATAACAGTTCCGAAACCTGCCGGCCATAGCGAAAACTCTTGCCCAGGTCGGAGCCTTTGGTCAATGAAAACCCACTGATATCACCTGCGTCATCAAACTCAAAACCAACCGGGGACACATTATTCAGCCAGCGCAGGTATTGAACGGCCGGAGGAGAATCCAGACCGTAAATCCTGTTGTAATAAGCCTCGATTTCACGCTTTGCCTCCGGGTTTAAATTTTGCCCATCGACCAGTGTCGCGGCGCTGATGCCTCCCGGAGCAGATGCCATTACAGTGAACACAACAATGGTAATACCCAGTAAGGTAGGAATCATCAGCAGTATTCGCCGCAGGATATAATCGGTCATGATGTCAGTTTGATTGAGAGATACAAAACAAATCAAATACCTATATCGCCTGGTATTCTGACTTGCCAGCGCAAAATTTTAACACGCAATCATCAAAAAATACGTTATGGTTTGAGACCGATCATCTTTAAAACATGTTCAAAATTTTGAACATGTTCTCAATTCAATTCTATCTTGCCACATCAGGTTGTCATATTACTGACATACAAGTGCAATAAATCCGTCATATTTCATCTCTATACTGGCCGCCAGGAATTCACTCATGATATACAGAGGTAAAACATGAAGATAAAAAGCAAAAGTCTGGCAGCAACAGGAGTTGCGTCAGCGCTTTCATTGGTTGTAACGTCTGCTTTAGCCATTGATGGCACATATTCAGGTAACTGGTGGGAAGGAGAAGCAAAATCCGGTCGCGGCTTCCTGCTGGAAGTGACGCCAATCGGCGGCCAGGATAACCTGATCGTTAACTGGTTTACTTATGACAACAATGGCAACCAGATCTGGATAACAGGCGGCGCCCCGGTGACTGCTGGCAGTGAAACTATTGAAGTTCCTTTGCAAAGACTGGAAGGCGGTTCATTCGGGCCAGAATTCCAAGCAAGTGATGCAACTCGCAGTAATTGGGGGTCAATCACTTTTAATTTTGATTCCTGTGCATCGGCGACAGCAAATTACAGTGGTACCGACGGTTCCGGTAATTTGAATCTGACAGCACTGACTCATCCCAGCGGTCTGACGTGTAATGCGACACCAAACACAGGAACTCCGTTTACCGGATGCCCTGCATTCTCAACAGCTGTGAGTGGAGCAGACGCAACCTGTGGTATTCCTGCCGGAACCATTACCAGCGATATAACGCTTACAAGCAATACCACCTGGGTATTACAAGGCGGAGTATTTATTGGTGACGATAATGCCAACAGTGCAACATTGACCATCAAGCCAGGTACAAAAATTGTTGGTCGTGCACAAGCTGATTTTCTGTTTATTCGCCGCGGCTCAACAATCAATGCCATTGGGACAGCAGCCAACCCAATTGTAATGACCGGACCTAACGAACAGATACCTGGAGAATGGGGCGGACTTGTCATCGCAGGTAATTCAACGGTTAATGGATGCGCAACACCTCCATGCGAACTGACCGATGAAGCACTGGGTGAGCCTTATGGTGGCAGTAATGAAACTGATAGTAGTGGCACCTTACGCTATGTTCAAATCAACTATGCCGGTTTCCCCGTTCAGCCAAATCGCGAATTGAACGGATTGACTCTGCTTGGTGTCGGTTCTGGCACGGATATCGAGTTTGTTCAGGTTCATCGAGGCCAGGATGATGGTATCGAAATGTTTGGTGGTACTGTCAACCTCAAACATGTTGTCATGACCGGAATCGAAGACGACAGCCTGGATTGGGGATTCGGGTGGCGGGGAAATACCCAGTATGTTTACATCAATCAGGCAGGCGCAGATGCTCCGGATAACGGTATCGAAGCGGACAGCAACGAAGATAATTTCGATCTTGAACCTCGTGCTCTGGTGGCAATTGCCAACATGACTTCAATCGGAACTGCACTCAGTAACGAAGGCGCTCGATTCCGCAGAGGCACTGGCGCACAAGTCTTCAATTCAATCATTGCCGGTTACGGTGCTGAATGTTTGAACATCGATGATGATTCTACATTTAGCAACGGTGGTGGTTCAGTTGCCAGCTTGAATGGAAATCTGATTATCCAGAATTCATATGTCAACTGCACAACCAATTTTGATGACAAAACCGACGATCTGTTCCTGGTCAGTGACTGGTTTACCAGTCAGATTGGTAATGTTGCCGGTGATCCACAACTCAACGGTTTTCTGCCGGCCGCTGGATCACCAGTCACTAACAGTGGCGGTTCAATCAGTGTCGGAGCAGGATTCTTTGAGTCAACCAGTTATTCTGGTGCATTCAGAGACGCTAATGATAACTGGACAGCTGGCTGGACAACTGGTTTGTAAACAGCATTCATAATTAACACATTCAAAGCGGACTAACCTGGTGGTTGTCCGCTTTTTTTTGCGAGAAACGCTAGCTTCAAAATTTATTGGCTACCAAGGTCAATACAATCATTAAACCAAGATAAGCATCGAATACAGGCATCGCTGAAATCTGCTGGATCTGCAGATTACAAGCAGAGATCATGCAGAAAAGATGATTGTCATAGAAGTGTCATGCTGGTGTCACGCTATTGTCATGAATTGTCATTAAACTTTCGTTTTCTTTTTTAAATAACCCTGTTAATTCCTGATGACACTATTTCTCCGCAAACTGACGATTGCCTGTTGTATCGTGTTCACTGCATCGACAGGACTCGCTGATGACTTTGATAATCTCGCCCAGAATCTGGTCAAAATCCGCGCACAGGTCGAGGAGCTTCAAACCCAACTCGATCTTGACAAGCAAGACCATAAAAACGAACTCAGCAGCCTGACATCACAGATGACAGATCTTGAGGTTGAAAAACGTCGTAAATCGATGGTTTACGAGGAACTTAAAAACAAAATGGTGGCCATGCAGGAAACCATCGATGCCGATCACCAGAGTGATGATATCCGGCCGCAACTGTTAAACGTGCTTGCAGCCCTTAAACAACATGTTGACGATGGTATTCCCTTCAAGCAGACCGAGCGTATCGACATGTTCAGCAATCTGGAAACCCGGCTCAATACAGGCGCTGTGGATTCCCGCAAAATAGCCAATAAAATCTGGGCGCTGATTGAAGACGAAGTCCGTTTGTCCAAAGAAAACGGCTTGTATCAGCAAACGATTGTTCTTGAGGGTGAAAACAAACTCGCAGATATTGCCAAACTCGGCATGATGTATCTGTATTTCAAAACCCGTGATGACCAGCTTGGCCTGGCACGAAGACAGCAAGGACAATGGCGCTATGAAAGAGTACTTGACCCGGTTGCCCAACAGCAAATCGAAACCTTATTCGATACCTTGAAAAAACAAGTCAGGCAAGGTTTTTTTGAATTGCCCAATCCATACAATTCCTGAACAACCTGGTTACACATTGAATCCAGAATGATGCGAAATATCCGAATCCATATCGCCATTGTAATGACTTTGGCCGTTAGTCCGTTTTGTCTCAACGCAGCCACGGGAAGTGGGACGTTGGAAGATGCTTATAAAAAAGAGTATGCATTTTTGGCAGCACAACAGCGTGAATTGAAAAAACGCATTTCAGCATTTGCATCGACCCGCAAAAAAGAAGTTGCCGCCCTTGAATACAAGGTTTCACGACTCGAAAATGAAATTATCGATATGGCTTCCGGAATTGAGCAAATGGAAGAGCAATTGCTTGAAACCGAACGTGCCCAGGAACAACAGGAAGAACGAAGTGAAGCGCTGGATATGATGTTCAATCAGGCTGAAGCGACTTTATCCAGTTATCACCTGCCATTACACAAGAAAAATTTCGATGATGCCGACCCTGCCGTAAAGTTGCAGCAAGTCTTCAACCAGGCCATAACGCTATTACAGCAAACCAACTCGGTACATCAGCGAGACGGAAAGTTTTATCTTCAGGATGGAACCGAGACAAAAGGCTCAATTATTGAAGTTGGCAAAATTGCCGCATACGGAGTCAGTGATCTGGGCAGCGGAGCGCTGGTTCCAGCAGGCGATAATCTGTTCAAGCTCTGGAGTCAACCGGCAAGGCTGACTGCCGAGTCGCTGAGCAAAGGTGAGCAACCGGACATATTGAGTACTTTCCTGTTTGAATCAACCGAAAAAGCCATTGAAGAAAAGCAGGAAAAGACCATTGTCGAAACCATTAACGATGGCGGGGTGATTGCCTGGATAATTATTGCTCTGGGTACAATTGCACTGTTGCTGGTGATTGTGCGCACCCTGTATCTGTGGCAATCAAGTCTTAGCGCTGGACGACTGGCATCGGAAGTCTCTGATCTTGTCAGCAATGGCAAAACCGACGCGGCATTACAACAGTGTAAACAAACCAAAGGGTCAATTGCCCAGGTCTTGTCAGCGACAATCAGAAACCTTGATAAAGACCGGGATCACCTGGAAGATGTTGTATCCGAAGCGATCCTTCATGAGTCTTCTCATCTTAATCGTTTCGGCTCAGTGATCTTGCTGGTTGCAGCAGTTGCACCATTGCTCGGCCTGCTGGGGACAGTAACCGGTATGATTGCGACGTTTGATGTCATCACAGAGTTTGGAACCGGAGATCCGAAACTGTTATCCGGCGGTATTTCAATTGCTTTGATTACCACAGAAATCGGCCTGGCCATCGCCATACCGACTTTAATGCTGGGGACGCTATTGTCAGGCTGGGCTGAGCGTATCAAGGATGCAATGGAGCAGGCTGCTCTGAAAATTGCCAATCTGTATTACGGCAGCAAAGTCAAAGTGACGCCTGTTAACGAGCCAGCCGAATCGCATCTTGCCGCAGTTGCCGGCGTACCGCTGATGGGCGTTTAGGTTTCTGTCGGCAAAGATGAGCACATTACTTAGTGATTTCCTGGAATTTACCAATGCCGGTGGTTACGTGATGTTACCGCTGGTTGGACTGACCTGCATACTCTGGTTTGCAATTGGTTGTCGATATTGGTTATTACGCAGAGGTACTCGACGCAGTGTCAGAGCTTTGCTGGACATCAATCGTGATGGCTGGAGCGGACAGCAACGCGGGATGATAGATTATGCGGTCAAATCCGGCATCGATTTAAAACAGCAATTTTTGTCCGGTAAATTCGGATATCAGCCCAATACCTTCAGAAAATTGCTCGATTCGCAGATTTATCCCTATGAACAAGCGATTCGCCAATATGCAGTCATCATCAAGGCAGTCGTCATCGTCGCGCCTTTGCTGGGGTTGCTGGGAACAGTCTCCGGCATGATTGAAACCTTCGACTCACTGGGTGATATGGCCTTATTTACTCAATCCGGCGGTATTGCCGGTGGGATTTCACAAGCCTTGTTCACCACCCAGATGGGCCTGGTTGTTGCCATACCGGGCGCATTGATCCAGGGCATGTTAAACCGCAGGCAACTATCTCTGGAAATGGAACTGGCGCAGATCAAAGATTTGCTGTGCGTAGACATTTCCCAAAGCAACCCGTCAGTAGACTGATTGTTAACTCAACCGAATGATTCACCCATTAATATGCGTTACCGAGAACGAAAAGAAATCAATCACGGCCTGGATATTTCGCCATTAATCGACATCGTATTCATTCTGTTGATTTTCTTCATGGTCAGCACCACATTTGTCAAGGATATGCAGCTTGATATCAACCGTCCCGATGCCAACAGTGCAGTCGTGTCATCAAGCAAGGCAATCCGTCTTTATGTCGATACAGTCGGCGATATTTATCTGGATGGCGAACCGATTCGGGTCTGGCTGATCCAGAGTAAACTTCGCGACATGTTACATACCAGCACAGCCAAGAGCGTACTGGTCATTGCAGATGATGGTGTTCCCTCTGGCAAACTGGTGGAAGTCGTCGACCAGGCGCGTCTGGCTGGTGCCAAAAATGTCGGGGTCGCAACCCAGAAAGAACCGGGTTGATACAGAGCCATGACATTGAATTCCCGCGGACAATACCTGTCCGGTCTGTTATCAATGATTATCGGCTCATCGCTGGTATTGTCATCGATCATCATCATGAATCGCTATACCTCTGCACAGGACAAGAAAAAGGAAACCGCGTCACAAGCCTTTGCAGTTGTTAAACAGGAAAAGCCCAAACCCAAAAAGAAGCTCAAGAAACCCAAACCAAAACGTGTTACACGACGCACCAACCGTGCGCCAACCCCACTGAAAGGGCTTAATTCAGCATTGTCTGGTATCGATATGGGCTTGCCGGGTATTGTCTCAGGCGACCTGGATAAGATCGATAGCGGTATTCTCGGTAACAGCCAGGCCAGTATCATGACCGAGGATGCTGTGGATGTCGCTCCCAGAGCAACCAGCCGGGGCCGTTTTATCTATCCGCGTAGCGCCAAAAAGCAAGGTATTCGCGGTTATGTCACCTTGTCCTTGCTGATCAGTGAAAGCGGCAGAATCGAGCAGGTCAGCGTCATCGAGTCATCGCCTCAAGGCGTGTTTGACAATGCCGCTTTAAAAGGCATACGCAGCTGGCGATTTGATCCGGCCCAATACCAGGGACGCTCAGTGAAAACCTGGGTCAAACAGAAAATTCGTTTTGATTTGGGATAAGTGATTGCCATTGACGATGTTTAATTTAAAAACGCTATACCAATCAAAATTAAAGTTACGACTGTTTGTGACAAGCATTGCCTTAACCATGTCGTTATTGGTCATCCCAGGCTGTTTGCTGGCCGCTGAAAAGCAATCCGAAGCTAACGTCGAAACCGATATGCTGACTTTATCCGCAATGTTGATCAAGGATGGCAATTATCAACGTGCATTGACAACCCTTGCCAATGTTCAGATCACAGAAGATACACAGCCGCAAGACGTGATCCGCTACCATACCTTACGTGGCCTGGCCGAGCTTAACATGCAACAGTTCAAGCTGGCGCAAAAGGATTTTTATCAAGCCATCAAATCCGGACAGAGCGAACCAGTGATTTATATCTATCTGGCTCAGGCCCATTATTCACTCAACGAGTACGATCAGACTGTCAGCTCCATTGACAAGGCCGGTGATGTCATCAAAAACTATCCTGCTTTAATGGAAATCAAAGCACAAAGCCAGTGGTTACTGGGGCGTAAACAAAAATCCTGGAGCACATTGAACCAGGCACGTGGAATGTTTCCGGGTGATCACCGCTTTTTGCGCCGCCAGGTTTTTTACTTGGTCGATCTGGGGTTTTACCGACGCGCGGCAGAATTGGGCAAAGAGTATCTGAGTCTCTCCAATGCCAGCGCCGAAGATTATCTGGCTATTGGCAATGCTTTACGCCTCAGTCATCAGTTCGATCAAGCCACAGCGATTCTGGAAAAAGCCAGGCTATTGTTTCAGGATAACCCCACCGTTGCCAAAGTGCTGGCTCATACTTACCTGGATATGGAATTGCCGGGGACTGCAGCATCGATTCTCGAACAAGCCGCGTATTTCGACAACACACTGGTTTCCGAATCGGCTGAATTGTATCGCCGCGCCGGACAACTGAACAGAGCCATGTTGCTCAATGCCAGAATCGACAATCAAAAAGTCAAGCTCAAGCAGCGTGTTGCCATTTTGGTGGGTATGAAAAACTACGAACGTGTCGCGCAAATGGAACCGGACTTAAAGCGAGTCGGTTTGATGGATGATCAACCCATCTTGTATGCGCTGGCTTATGCACAGTTTGCCTCGGGCCAATATAGCGGTGTCGAGCCGCTACTCAACAGATTGACCGAGCCCGAGTTGTTCAAAAAAGCCACTGAATTACGCCGTGCCATACAGGAGTGCCAGGAGCAGCCTGCTAACTGCGTTTAATCATCTCGCAACTTCCATTTATTGACAAGAGATCCAATCATGTTACGAGTGTTCATGCTCCTGCTGAGTTTTGTTGTGCCCGTGTGTTATTCATTGCATGCGATAGCGGCTGATTCAGAACCCGCCAGGTTGTCATTGTTTCTGTTCGAATCAGGGGCGCCGCAGCCCGGTGTTGAACTCGTGATAGATGCCAGTCAAACCCTGATATCAGCTGAAGATGGCAGTATCCTGGCCTCACTGCCAGCTGGAAACCATCATTTTATACTGCAGCGAGATGCACAACAATTACACACATTTGACTTGAATTTAAGCGAAGGTGAGCTGATTCAGGGAATTGTGACGTTGTACAGCGATGGACGAGTAGCAAGAATCGATATAGAGTCATCCCTGGCTGATAATCAGGACGCTGAGGCCGACACACAGACCGATGCGGAGACTGATTTACCACCCGGCCTGCTTCAAGGAGTGATAACATCAGCCGAGAATGGCAAACCCGTTGTGGCAGCAAGAGTTCTGATCAGTGGGCTCAGTGAAGAAGTGATGACTGATGACCACGGTCAATATCGTGTTGAAGTCCCCAAAGGAACTTATACAGTCTCTGTGTTAGTCAGTGGTTTTAATACACTGACCCGTGAACAAGTCGCTATCGAATCTGAACAAGCCACTTCACTCGATGTGTCGTTGTCGCCATCCGGTATGGAACTTCCGGAATTTGTAGTCCTGGAACCATTCATCACCGGAACCCTGGCATCAGTGCTGGAAGAACAGAAATCAGCTTCAGCGATCGCCAGTGTTTTAGGCGCTGATCAAATCTCTAGAGCCGGTGACAGTAATGCTGCCAGCGCCTTGCGCCGTGCTACAGGTCTGACTGTTGTCGATGGTAAATTCGTCTATGTTCGTGGTCTCGGCGAGCGTTTTTCCAGTACCTTGCTGAATGGCGCCAGAATCCCAAGTCCCGACCCTACTCGACGGGTTATCGCAATGGATTTGTTTCCGGCCAGTATTATCGACAGTGTACTGGTTCAGAAATCGTTTTCACCCAACATGCCGGGTGAATTCTCCGGTGGTGTAGTCGAGATTCGCACCCGTACCATACCGGATGATTTTTTTGCGCGTCTTTCAGTATCGACCAGTTATACCGACACAACAACCTTCGAAAAAGGACTGCGTTACAAAGGCGGAGTTTGGGATTTTTTTGGTGTGGATGACCAATCCAGAGCGCTACCCAAATCATTACGCGCTGCTGTGAGAACCGGTGAAAAAATATCTGCACAAAATTCAGTGAACCCGAATGGCTTTCCTCAAGTCGCAATAGATCAGTTTGGGGCCGATTTATCCAATGTCTGGGATATCGACAGAGAAACCATAGGACCGGATGGAAAAGCCGTTTTTTCTATCGGTGATGTTTTCCAGGCAGGAGAGTTTAGCTTTGGATATACCGGCTCGGCGCGCTGGAACCAAACCTGGGATAGAATCGATGAAGAACGACGAAATGTGTCTGCCTCTGGAACAGAAGACAATATACGCCTGAATATTCAAAATGATGATGTGTTAGAAACAACAACACGTCAGGTTCAAACAAATTTGTTTTTAAGTACAGAATTAAACTATGCAGAGTTGCACCGATTATTCGCAACCGGCTTGTTTGTCCGTCAGACTGAAGATCAGGCCAGAATCAGGCAGGGTTTTGATATTAACTTCAGGGAAAACCGTGAGGTGCGGCGTTTCGTCTTGAGATATGAAGAAACCGAGATGTTCATGCAGCAATATGGCGGCGAACACACGTTTGATTTTCTCAATGATCTGGGTGTTGACTGGCTGTATACCATTTCAAAAGCCAAACGCCGAGCACCCAATGAAAGGCGTTATCGATATGACGAACTTCAGGAAGATGAATTTGTGTTTTCAGGTTTTGCGGACAACAATCTGATTACATTTGCCGACCTGACAGACCATGATGAAACCATTCGCTTTGATATCGATTTGCCATTCCAGCCTGTCAAACCACTCAAGCTAAATCTAAAGTCCGGCTACTATCTACGCAATAAACAACGCGAATCAAGTATTCGCAAATACCAATTCCGGCGGGGTGCGACCAGACCCAGCGAAGAGAATGATATAAACAACTCATCCCTTGAAGCTGTCCTCTCAGATGACAATATCAATACCGGCGTTTTCACTTTAACAGAGGTCACCTTAAACACAGATAACTATAATGCCAAACAAACTCTTCAAGCCTATTATGGGCAGTTGGATATGGAACTGTTTGAATTTGTCAGTCTAACTGGTGGCGTCCGCGTAGAGGATAATGACCAGATCGTCGAAACTTTCGATTTGTTCAATCCACAAGTAAGCAGGGTTGGCCAACTGGAAAGTGTTGACCTGTTACCTGCCGTTGGAATAACCGTGAAACTCAGTGACAAACTGCAAATCCGCGCCAGTTACTCGGAAACCATTTCGCGCCCGGATTTCCGTGAACTGTCATCGGCATTTTATCGTGATCCACTCACTGATGAATTTATTCAGGGCAATGAAAGCCTTCAACAAAGTGAAATTACCAATTATGATTTTCGCTGGGAATATTACTTATCCGACACTGAAAGCATATCAGCTGCGTTTTTCTGGAAAGATATCGACAGCCCCATCGAAAAAGTCGGGCTGGCAGGAGCAGGCGCACCCAGACAGTTGCAGAATACAGAATCAGCGACTGTGTATGGCGTTGAAGCAGAAATCTTTAAAAACCTGGATTTTATCCACCCTGTCTTTGAGCATTTTTATGTGTCGGCCAACTATACCTGGACCGAGTCCAATACCAAACTGGGGCCAGAGAACCTCAACGTTTTAACCACCAACAATCGACCATTACAAGGGCATTCTCCCTGGATTGTCAATTTCCAGTTAGGCTACGACAATGAAGATTGGGGAACTGTTGCCACCCTATTGTTTAACACCTATGGCGAGCGCATCTCCGAGCTGGGCCGTAACAAAGCACCGGACATCATCGAACAGCCATTCAAGCAACTTGATGTTGTCTGGAGACAAGACCTGTTCGATGGCTTGAGCCTCACATTCAAGGCCAAAAACCTGCTTGATGACACCTTGCAGATGAAACAAGGTAATGTGACAACTCGACAATTCAAGAAAAACCGGGAATTCACGCTTGGGCTGAATCTTGATTTTTAATTAAGCCAATAGCCAGAACTATACAAGCTATTGATTTCTCATCGAGTGGCAATGTGAATTCAAAATGCCCAATC
>JAHZJL010000293.1 GCA_022600935.1 Gammaproteobacteria bacterium | reverse complement strand
GGCGCAAAATCCTGCCCGACAGTGGCCATAATCAGAGGATCGCCACCCAGCAATTTCAGGTTGTAAGCGATATTCCCGGCGCAACCACCGAACTCACGGCGCAAATCCGGCACTAGAAACGCAACATTCAGAATATGCACTTGATCCGGCAGAATATGCTCCTTAAAACGGTCGTTAAACACCATAATCGTATCGTAGGCCATCGAGCCGGTGATCAAAACACTCATTCTTGCTCCTGAATTTGTTAGTCGGGTTGCAACAGTGCAATTGCAAACAGCACACACTGTATTCTGGGATTGTCATTGTACACGTTAAGCAATGACCTTTGAATATGGAAATTTGAATCATAAATTAATTAGGTTTTACCAGAGAAACATGTAAACAAAGTCTATTCAATTTTTAATAGCATATTTACGGTAATATTCACATTAACTTATGCAATACCAATAAAGACTCTATTATATACTCCTAAGCAGTCTTTAATTATCAATTTATTAATAATTGTTAAAATGTAAATAATTAACATCTTTAATTAACTTTCCATGTCACTCTAGCAGCGCATAATTTTATGCAGTACTGGAGAATATAATATGAATAATAATTTTTGTTCCAACCTTTATAAACCGGAAAAAAACAAAGTTTTCGTTATAAAACCACTCTTTTTCATTCTACTAACATTTTGTTTAATAAAAAGTGCTTACTCGGTCCCTGATCCAAACCGACAATCCATTTCTAAAACAATTGCCAAGGAATCAATTAGTGGTAATACAAGAACAATCGACTGGGTCATTCGTCATGACAACACTTCTGGCCCTCCTCCTTTACAAAATGTAGAAATCATTGATCAATTCAGCAGTAACCAGAGCCTAGTAGCTGGAAGCGTGAAGCATCCAGATAACTGGACTTATACTCAAACTGGTAATCAGTTAACGTTCACTTCACCATATGTCGGAAACCAAGGTCAATACATCCGGCAATTCCCTCCAATTGATAATGAAACTGGAGTCATTCCCGGATCTGGGGATGGATATCATCCAATCCCGCACTATACGCCAGCTTTTAAACGAATTTATGCTGTGAATCATCACGCGAGTCCAGGGGCTCAATCAGTGAAATGTTATGACGTATCTACTGAAACCACATGTGACCCGGCAAACACCACAAACTGGCCTCAGCAGCTTCCCGATGGCGATCCTAACAATAGTGCTTTTAGCCCCACAGCCAGTGGCAACGAGGAATTTCAGGTTGTCAACGATAAGCTCTATTATGCATCAACACGTGGCAATGAATGGGGTCTTGGTTGTTACGATCTCATTAGTTTTTCTGAATGTGGGTTTACAATATTTTCAAACAATCCCAACGGTTCATCTGTAACAATTGGGATTGAAGGACCGTTTAAAGTTGGTTCAAAGCTTTATCTGCTGGATGTCGATACACAGGTCCATTGTTTTGACACCCAAACTAATGCTGCTTGTACAAACTTTTCGGTTAACTTAACACTACCGGAGATAACCAATGCAACCACCCTTACAGCCGGCCATATTGGTGGCCAGGTGGTTGGCAATAAAATCTACTTTTCAGTGAGTTATAATCACAGTAGCGTCACCCCAAATTTTGGCAACAAGCAAGTGCAATGTTTTGATACAGTTACGAATGCAATCTGTGCAGGTTGGGGTTCGCCTGCTGTCATTCCCGGTGGAGAACGCAATGACAACTTCAGCAATTTCACCTATTACAACGGGCTGACCCCAATTGCTTATTGCATAAGGGAAAGAACTGTTCAATCGTGTGTGGATCTTGATGATCCAAATATCGTTGTCAGCGGATCAAGCGGTTCGATCGGATCCATACAAAGTACGCCAATTCAACTGGTCAGTCCTTCGACAACGCTTCCTCTCGGTCTCGGCGGAGAAATTGAAGTTAAAAACATTAACGCCGGTGAGCATAAAACATATTTCCCAAACTTCTTCGGTAAAGACATATATTGTTTTGACTGGATAAATCAAACCTCTTGCGGTGCACCAACAGCACCGAGTAACCCAAATGCGAATGAAAATTACGCCGGGACAATTGATCCATATGGTTGTGGCTGGTTCAATGGCCATAGTAATGTAGTTTGGTCGTTCGACCCAGTCAACAATCAAACGCCATGTAAATCGTTACAACTGGAAGACTCTTTTGAACCCAATTATTGCACAGGCGGCACCTGGAAATGGGAATCGTTGGAGATCAGAAATATCACTGACAGTGATTTTACATTTCTGCAACTCGAATTGCTAGATCAATCTGGCAATGTAATAACGACAGAAACAGTGAGCGGTCCAACATTCAATCTGAATATCAGCGGCGCTCCTTACGATACCATGCAACAGATTCGTTATCGAATTACCAGTCGACTCAATGTAGGTGCGGGGGTATCACAATATACTACAACTCCTGAAGTTGTGATTAACTATGACGGTTCACCTGAGGAATTCTGTTTTCAAACTCAATATGATTGCCCGGTTGAAAGTGCGATTGAGAATACGGCACAAGCCTGGATTCAAGGTGAATCAGGTTTTGATAATGAATCGACTGTGACATTGGATAGTGAACAAGCATGCAGAACAATTGATACGCCTTTATGTGAATTTCCTCAAGGACCTGGCACGTTTGTACCAGGATTCTTAGAAGTGCATACTGCTGGTACAAGAGATAACTTTGTCGGGATAGAACCAACATACCGCAGCGCAGATTTACAAGCATTTATCGTCAACAATAATCCAAATCCGGACAGACAGTTCGATGATACGCCTAATGATCGGATATTTGGTCACACCTTTTTTGGACTGCCAAGTAATCCAGAGTATGCGCGTCTAGAAATTTCCATGATACCTAATGGTCAAAATGATTCTTTTTTTCTACAAGCTGTTCCTGGAGCGACTCCTCTTCCATTTGCCTGGGGCATTGCTCTTAGTAATATTACAACCATTAGTGGCTTGACTGAATTGATTACGCTTGATCTTCAAAATCTGCCCACAAGCGGGTCGTATGAAACAGATATCCTGGATCGCATTAGTGGAAACCGTCTCGATGTGTTGATTGAAGATGATACAGCAATCGATTATCTGGAATTAACAATCCTCAAATGTCCTGACATTATCCATGACTTTTCAACAGACCGTGTATTTGAACAAGACCTGGAAACACTTCGAGCAGGATTGGGCCATTTGAGCAGCTCTCTGTTCGATACTTCGCAGGATGGCCATGGTTTGTCAATGGAGGTTCTGGATGACAGCAGTGCACTATTAACCTGGTACAACTATGATCAAACCGGCAAGCAGCGCTGGATGCTAGGTGTTGGTAGTATCTCCGGTACAACAGTGACGGCGAACGATATGCAGATTGCAACTGGTGGTATTTTCGGAGATAACTTTGATCCTTCTTCAGTCAGTCGTGAAAACTGGGGAGATGTCACTATCACCTTTGATTCATGTAATTCTGCATCTATGCAATTTGAATCAAATGATGGCACAGAATCAGGAACGCTGAATCTTAGTCGTTTAACAAATCTTGACGGGTTAAAATGTGAGTTACCGGCCAATGCCTCGACTCAGGCAATACCTACTGAGGCGGCTAAGAAATCCGGTACATTTTTTGATCCATCACATGATGGTGAAGGCACTGTGATTCAAATATTGGAGAACAATTCAGCTGTTGTCTACTGG
>JAHZJL010000292.1 GCA_022600935.1 Gammaproteobacteria bacterium | reverse complement strand
CACAGGTCTACCTTTCTCAATATTCAAGTCATCAATACGATAAACCGGTATTTTACCGTTTTTGTCTGACACGATATATCTTGCATGATCATCGCCTGGATAAAATTCTGAATCTACCAGTTTTCCGGAACCGGTAAATTGCCCGACGGCACCATTAATCGTCTTGTGTCTTGTTGGCAAAGCATTGTAATTTTGTTGCAGAATTTGATAAGCCTCTTTATTCGGCTCTATTCCGATATACCGTGAAATATTTGAGGTTTGCATAGCGACCAACATGGTCATTATGCCGATATCAGCTCCACAATCGACAAATACCGCCTGACGATCAAGCGCATTAATTGCATATGCAAGACCATCCACAGTTGGTGTGTCGTATTCAAAAATATTTTTTCGATCCCATCGATTTGCAGCCCGGTACAATGGAACGTACATTTTTATCCGCTCATTTAATTGATAGCACACAATATTATTCAACCAGCCAAAATTATCCGCCAATTCAAGTAAATGGTAACCACCGCGTACACGATGCCTGACCATCCACTTGGCCAATCGAAAATGCCAGGGAGCTTTTTCATTCATTGTTTTCATAGACTGCAACCTTATCACGGTCGACACCAAGTGTTGTTTTTATCTGTTACACAATAAATTTACGATTAATTGCTAATAAAGCTTTCAAAACATTATGTTATTATTCAGTAGTGAACTCAATCAACACAACAACAGTTCTGACATTTTAGACCAGTGCTTGATAACGATGAGAACGACATCTTTTGATGAAAAATTCAATTTGATATCATACATTGAGTAAAGATTACTGGTATAAAAATATACTGACTATTTAACAACTAATTACAAAGGAAACACCATGAGAACTATCTTAATACTTGCCAGCGCCTTTCTGCTAACTGCTTGTTTTTCAGAGGACATGAAAAGCAGCCAGAACAATACACAACCTGCAGAGACCACAATATCTTCATTTGAAGCAAGCTCCACTCATTTTGGCTGAAGCCTTAACGCTATCTGAGCCTGGAAGCATGACTTTGAATACTTTCTGGATTTAAAGCCAATAAACTTTTGGGCTCTTTATTTTGTCATACCATCACAACAGGTGAGGCATCCAATTTAAATCAAGCCAATAATGCTGGTTTCCAACTGAACATCACATTTTGAGACAATTGCTAAGAACCTGTTCAAGATCAACATCTTGAACAGTCTTTAAAACCACTTATCTTTATAAAAATAGTGTCGCATTATTTTTCAATTTATTTTACTCACATAGTTCAATCTATTTTACCTTCAATTGACAACCTCATAACCAGGACATTTTAATGGCTTCTCGAGTGCGGTTTTTTCTTCTCTCTTTGATTTTACAATTCAGTTGTCCTGTGGGGGCAGTTAACTTGCAGCTGACTCAAGTGTCAGAGCTAGGCGCTGTTGTTGATATCAAACATGCCGGAGACGGAAGTCAGCGTTTATTTTTGTTACAGCAGAATGGCGTCATTCGAATTCTGGATAATGGACAATTATTAGCTGAACCGTTTGTCGATATATCCAATCAGGTCAGTTTCGGTGGTGAGCAAGGCTTGTTGAGCATGGCTTTCTCACCTCAGTTTAATTCAAACAATCGGGTATACCTGTATTACACTGACAGCAACGGTGATTCAGTGTTGTCCCGGCTTACTGCTAGTGGCAATAGACTGGATTCCGATTCCGAGGAAATACTGTTAACCATTTCCCAGCCATTTGGCAATCATAATGGGGGCCGGCTTGAATTCGGTCCCGATGGCATGCTTTACCTTGGCACTGGTGATGGCGGAGGAGGAGGCGATCCTCAAAACAATTCTCAAAATCGACAATCATTGCTGGGCAAACTTCTAAGACTAGATGTCGACAGCCAGTCAACAGGATTTAGTATTCCCGCCGACAATCCGTTTTTCAATAGTCCGGATACGCGTTCTGAAATCTGGGCACTGGGTTTAAGAAATCCGTGGAGAATGGCATTTGATCGATTAACTGGTGACTTGTATATCGCTGATGTCGGCCAGACCCTGTTCGAGGAGGTTCATTTTCAACCAGCAAGCAGTACAGGCGGGGAGAATTATGGCTGGAATATTATGGAAGCCTCCAGTTGCTTCAACAGCACCACGTGTAATACAAACGGATTAACCTTGCCGATTGCCGAGTATGACCATAATAATGGAGACTGTTCGATCACCGGCGGTCAGGTCTATCGTGGCACCGCCTACCCTGACCTTGTTGGTCGCTATATTTACGGTGACTTTTGCACTGGCCGTATCTGGTCAGTCCACAATGAGCAAAACAACTGGCAGGTTGAAGTTCTTCAGGAAAGCGGTAGTGGCATGTTTACATTCGGAGAAGATCAAGCCGGAAATATGTATCTGTCCAACTCCAACGGCGTGTTCCTGATTAGTGACGGGCCTGCGGCAACCCTAAACCCTCTGATCAACTTCAATGGCTCCATGTCAGGCAGTTATACTGTTGACGGGTTACCCGATCAGGGAATTATCCTGACTGTAGGCCAAAATGAACAGGGCTTGTTTGTGTTTGTTGCCTGGTTTACTTATGACAATTCCGGACAACCGTTGTGGCTGGTTGGGAACGATTCAATAGCAAATAACACATCCTCTGTCACACTTAATATGCAGCGACTTGAGGGTCCGGGCTTTTTGAATTTCTCAACTGCTCCTGCGAACAGGACAGATATCGGTTCAATGACCTTTACTGGAGTGGATTGCAATACCATTCAAACCAGTTTTGATCTTGCTGGCCTGGGTTCAGATAACCTGGTGTTTAAACGATTAACCAATGTCGAGGGACGAGATTGCCAGTAGTAAAAATCTGCATCAACGATTTAATTTTACCTCACTGCTGAGATCACCACTCAATCAATGCTCAAGCGGCTGTGAGAATGGGAGGCACGGGACAATCCAGTAAAGCTGCAATTGCTCTGTACAATTCCGCCTCTTCACAATCAATCTGGCCATCTTCAGTTATACAGTCCTCCAATGCATACAACAGAGATTGTTTGGGTATGGGTGACAATTTGGCCAGCTCGGTGATTGCTGTATGAATAACCGCAGATTCAAAAGCGGCAACCGGCATTAACATGTTTGAAAATCCCAATCCGGACATAATGGTTTTAAACACCTTGCGACGATAGTCTTCACTTTTCCCCGAGACGGCAATCATGGTCGCAACCAGAATAGCTACTTCATTGTCTACAGACTTCAAACTGTGTATCGAAGGCTGCTTATGTTGCCTGATTCCGTATAGTTGTTTTTTTAACAGCCAGTACAGGGAAAATTCAAATTGACTCACTTGCCGATCGAGCTGAATAATCTCGCGCAAAACATTGAACAGTCGTTTACGTTCCGCTCGATTCATTGTTTTCAATGCCGGTAGCAGTAACTCAAATATGACCAGGCGAAATTTTCGTGGCTGATCAGAAATCAGTTCAACCAGTCCTGCTACTTTTTTTCTAAAATCAGTACCAAACTGATCTTGAATAACAGCAAAACAGCTTTGGCTCAATTGCGTATTATCGGTAATCAGCAAGCCCAACACAATTGCCTGCGCCTGAACTTTTGAATCGATGTGTAAATTCATTCGCAATGAATCAGGGATGGCATGAATCAACTGCTTAGCTTCAATAGTATGAGACACATCGGGTTGACCAATTGTTGCAGCCATCGGATGCTTCATAGATGTATGCTTGACAGCACTCAGTACACCGTCAGGAACATAACTTGCCGTTCCCTGTGTTTGTGATTGAGAAACAGATTGATGACGAATTGCAGCTTGCATGGTTGCATAGCTCCAATTCGGGCATATCGCTTGAATACGTTGATCAATCGATGGATGTGTAGATAACAAACCGCCCAGATGCTTGCTGAACAGATATACCGGCTCACTGAAACACATATGACTGGCTTCTTCGGCATAGGCGCTGTTTAAATACGATCCCTCTTTAAAACTATTGATTTTATACAGCGCACTGGCCAACCCCATATTATCGCGTGTGTATTGAACGGCAGACGCATCAGCAAGATACTCTCGTTGCCTGGATATTGAGGATTTAATCAAACGCGCAAAGAACAAACCCACCGAACCCACAATAAACAGGATAAATGCCATGGGTAACAGGAAAACAAACGGATTGGCGGACTCTTGACCATGATGACCTGAACGATAATCACTATCCCTGAAATGACTTAAAATAAAGCGCCCGGCATCACTTAAAAACAAAATTCCTGACAACAGACTGATTAACTGTAAATTAATACGCAAATCAGCATTAAAGATATGACTGAACTCGTGACCGATAACACCTTGTAATTCCTGACGTGTCAGTTGCTCAACTGCGCCCTGGGTCACGACCAGAACAGCATCTGTCTGATCAAGGCCAGCAACAAAAGCGTTTATCCCAGGCTCGTTTTTCATGATATACACGGAGGGCATTGACACACCCGATGCAATTGCCATCTCCTCCACAATATTCAATAAACGCCGTTCATTGCGCTCAGCAGTATGTAATAACATGACAGTTGCGCCCATTTGTTTGGCCAGAGCATCACCACCTTCTCGTAACAATTTCCACTGCAAGGCACTGATCACAGTGATAATAACAACCGTACCCAGAGACACAATCATGGATTTGGGCTGACTCAGCCACTCAATCAGCGTAAACGATTGCTTCTGAAATACATGAACACAAACATAAAACAAAGCATTGTTTGCGGCAACAATGCTCAATACTGCGATTATCATGTAGATAATCAACCATTTTGTCTTTCGTCGGGCAATTAATTGTCTGGAAAAAAAATCCATGATTCATACTGGAATGATGAGATGTTATCTGTTAATTGTAGACAAAACTGAACGCTTTACCCGTTAAACCCATAGCAATCGTCACTCCGACAATCACAGATTGGTAAGCAATAGCTAACAGATCGTGCAGTGATTTAGAACAAAGCGCACAACGCAAATGATTGCATGCAAGCAGGACTGATACGCAAAATCAGTTCAATTTCTATAACGGCTTGTAATACGACCCTGGTCCAATTCAACCACACATTCAGCCAGCTCTTTCCAGTGCCGCTGATCATGTGTTGAAAACACCACAGTCCCACCGTTCACTTGATAATCCTGAACAGTTTGCAAAATCGCTTTGAGAGAACCTTGATCAAGATGTGAAAATGGCTCGTCCATCACCAACACATCAGGGTTGGTAACCAGACATCGCGCTAAAGCGACACGCTGGGCTTCACCACCGGATAATGCCCGTGTAGAACGCTGCGCCAGATGGTCCATTTCAGCCATTTGAAGCGCTAAATTGGCTTTTGCAGTGGCTTTAACATGATTGATACCACGCAGCTTAAGACCCAGCATGACATTATGTAACACTGAACCCCGAAATAAATAAGGGCGTTGATGCAAAGTGGCAATTCGACGCCTCAACTCAAAGCGGTTATCACTGGTTACACGCTGATTCCCACAATATATTTCGCCTGACAGTGGACTCTGAATCAGCCCGATCAAATTAATCAAGGTTGTCTTACCAGCACCGTTATCTCCCAATATCACTGTACTGGAATTGGCATCAATATCGAGTTTTTCAATATCGATGACTGTTTCAGTATGGTATTTAAATTGAACCGAGTTGAGTCGGAAAGCAATACTCAATGCCGCAACCCTTGCAGACATTGTAAAATTGCATTCAGAATAAATGCGATGGCCAATAACACTATCCCTAGTGCCAATCCCATTTCAAATTCGCCTTTGGAGGTTTCCAGAGCGATTGCAGTTGTCATGGTTCGCGACAAACCGGCAATATTACCACCCAGCATCATCGCAGCACCCACTTCACCAATTGCCCGGCTGAATGCAAGCACAACACCGACAATAAGTAAAACTTTCAACTCACGGATAACCAGAAACACCTGTTGGCAGCGTGTTGCACCCAACGACAACATGGTCGGCACAAGTTGACGATCACCGGATTCTACTGTGGACATGGTTACGCTGAGCAAAATCGGCACTATCAGAATAATCTGCCCCAGAACAATTGCAGCCGGAGTATACAACAATTCCCAATTACCCAATGGCCCTTTCCGGCTCAACACACCATACAACAACAACCCGATCATCACTGTCGGCACAGCCATTAACGCATTCAACAGGTTATACAGCAGACGTTTACCCTTGAACTGCACCAGACCCAGCCAGATTCCCAAAGGAATGGTCAGCATTGAACTGATGATGATTGCAGTCATGGTGATATGTAGCGATGTCCAGACAATAAACCAGATTTCCGGGTTCAAGCTGGCAAGTAAATGATAGGCTGCAATAAAAGAATCAGAAAAATAATCCATGAGAATGCTGCGTAACCGATTCAGTCTCGATAGAATAGCTGGATTTTCTAAATAAATACAATTGAGATTCAGATAACCATGAGAACCAGCCAATTTCCACTCAACACTGTCAAGGAAACCCCAGCCGACGCAGAAATCATCAGTCATCAATTAATGATCCGGGCCGGGCTGATCCGCAAACTGGCTGCCGGTTTATACACCTGGCTACCTCTGGGAGTACGCATTTTACAGAAAGTGGAGTCCATTGTACGCGATGAAATGAACCGGGCCGGCGCCCTAGAGGTATTGATGCCGGTTGTACAGCCAGCGGAACTCTGGCAGGAATCCGGGCGCTGGGAACAATACGGCCCGGAACTGGCACGTCTGCAAGACCGTCATGAGCGGGATTTCTGCCTGGGTCCCACTCATGAAGAAATCATCACCGAACTGGCTCGCAATGAGTTGCGCAGCTACAAACAGCTACCGGTTAATTATTACCAGATTCAAACCAAGTTCCGTGATGAAATCCGTCCACGATTTGGCGTGATGCGCTCCCGTGAGTTCATCATGAAAGATGCTTACTCGTTTCATATCAATGCTGAGTGTATGGAAAACACCTACCAGATCATGCACCAGGCTTATACCAGAATCTTTCAACGTATCGGCCTTAAATTCCGCGCTGTGGCAGCAGATTCGGGCGCTATCGGTGGCAACGTCTCACATGAGTTTCATGTTCTGGCTGAGTCCGGTGAAGATGCTATTGCATTTTCCACAGAAAGTGAGTACGCCGCCAATATCGAGCTGGCCGAAGCGGTCACTCTCAATCAGGATCCAGTTACAACAGTAGAGACTATGCAATTGATCGATACACCTGATCAGCACAGCATTGAAGACGTCAGCAAATTTTTTAACCTAGAACCCAGCGGATGTTTAAAAACTCTGCTCGTTAAAGGTGAAAACGACACCATCGTCGCCTTGTTATTGCGCGGTGATCACAGCTTGAATGCCGTCAAAGCAGAAAAACTGTCACAAGTCGCCAAACCGTTAACTTTTGCAACAGATCAGGATATCCAGAATGCTGCCGGGTGTTCAGCCGGGTCAGTAGGACCTGTGGGACTTGAGATTCCGATTATTGCTGACAACAGCGCCGCGCAGTTAGGCAATTTTGTGTGTGGCGCCAATCAAAATGGTAAACATTATACCGGGGTCAATTGGCAACGCGATTTACCTGTTCCTGAAACAGCCGATCTGCGCCTGATCACAGAAGGTGATCCCAGTCCTGATGGCAAAGGACATCTGACAATCGCTCGTGGCATCGAAGTCGGACATATTTTTCAGCTCGGCACAAAATACAGTGAATCCATGCATGCTGTTGTACAAAATGAACAAGGCCAGTCACAAACCATGTTGATGGGCTGTTACGGCATTGGAATCACACGTATTGTCGCCGCAGCTATTGAACAAAATCATGACAAAAACGGTATTATCTGGCCTGACAGCCTGGCGCCATTCAGTGTGGCTTTGCTACCAATGAACATACACAAATCCGAACGGCTGAGAAAAGCAGTTGAATCGCTGTATCAGGACATGCTTAATGCTGGTTTGGATGTATTATTTGATGACCGTAAAGTCCGCGCTGGTTTTATGTTTGCCGATATGGAGCTGATCGGTATTCCGCATCGTGTTGTATTAGGCGACCGGGGACTCGACAACCAGGTTGTTGAATACCGGGGGAGAACAGACTCGAGTAACCGTGAAATTCCAATCGCAGACATCATAGATTTTCTCAAAAACCAGTCAACACACAACGAATAAAAAAATGCCAATACAGACTAAGTCTGTATTGGCAAAACCTTTACCCGACTGTTGTCTTTAACCTGCCAAATCATTTGATCAGGTCATGGGCAAAGCCTGGGCCGATTTCACAACGACCCAAGAGTGACATCACCGCAAATTCTGACAGGGTAATATGAAACTTTCCTGAATCACCTGTCATGAACTGTAACACATTGTCACACCAGGTACTTTTATAGCGTAGTCCAATAATGGTATGTTTTAAGGAATACGTGTTAACAAATTAAATTTATACTGGTACTTCAATTACTTCAGTCAATTTATTGTGAATATACTGGATACCTCCGCACATAGAATATGCAAGGTTATCATTCGCTCAAAACAATGAGGACAACAGATGTCAATTGCAGATCGATACACTGAACAGGAATTTTTTTTATTGAGCTCAATACCTTCAATGGTCGGTTCATGCATGACATTTGCCGAGAGTAGTGGGCTTGGAACAGTGAAAGAAATGTTCAGTAGTGCCCAGTCAATCATGGCAGGTGCCAAGCAATACCCTGACAATCAATTAATCGAGGCGATTTTACCCAATCTCGACAATCGTGAAGAAGCAATGGCAGAAGCTAAAGCCTACAAAGAAAAGTCAATTCAGAGAATGAAAGACCTGGGAATCGATTCTCATGAAAAAATGAGAGCTCAAATACTTGACGATTGCAGACAGGTGTCTACTATTCTAGCGAAAAAATCGTCACCACAGGAGTCAGAAGACTATAAGTCATGGATTATGTCAATTGCTGAAAACGTTGCAATGGCCGCCAAAGAAGGAGGAATTCTGGGCATAGGCGGCAAACGACTCAGTGAAGCGGAAATTGATCTGTTCAACCAGATCGCTCATGCTATGGGTGCATCAGCTCAATTGACCCAATTGTAGCATTGGTTTCATATTAATAACATTGTTAACAATACCTTATTGACCTGTTCAACCAGAGACTATTAATCATACCCATCAATCGTATCTGATAACCTCTATAAGATTAATTGATAGCCTCTGAGTTGAATAGCAATCGTGTTATATTTCACCCTATCAACGTTGCCCTACTCGACGTTTAACTTCATTAATAAATTGTT